>CAZSAF010000008.1:25995-32063 GCA_964604605.1 uncultured Lachnospiraceae bacterium | reverse complement strand
CTATACTGCCCTGGTGGCCCATCTCATCGGGAGCCTCCACATGGACATACGCAAAATCATAGCCGCCCTTGGTCAGGGCATCCACCGCTGCCTGGGCTTTTCCTTCGTAATTGGTATCCAGGGTGCCGTCGGCCCCCTCCACCACAAGATTGGTCATGCCGCTTCCCACGGCAATTCCTTTCAGCAAATCCACCGCCGAGATCATGACGCCCTTCTTGCCGGTTTTCTCCTCAAAGGAGGGGAGCAGCGGCTTGGTGCCGGCGCCCCAGAACCAGCAGCAGTTGGCGGGATTCTTCCCCGCCGCCTTCCGGGCCAGGTTCAGCGGATGGTTTTTCAAGATTTCATAGCTGCGGACCATCATGCGCCGGAGCGTCTCATCCTCCGGCAGGTACGGGCCGATCTTCTGACCCAGATGGTCATGGGGCTGGGCCAGATCCAGCACCTGTCCGTGATCCCAGATCAAAAGATGCCGGTAGCTGGTGCCCACATAAAACTGATAGGTTTCATTCTGCAGCTCTTGCTTCACGGCCTCCAGCAGCACCGCCGCGTCCGCCGTGGAAATTTCCCCGGAGCTGTGGTCCAGAATGGTCTGTTCCTCAAAGGGCAAGTCATCCTCGGTGAGGGTCACCAGGTTGGTGCGCAGGGCAATATCCGTGTCCTTCATGGGCACGCCAATGCTCAGGGCCTCCAGGGGAGAGCGTCCCGTATAATGGTCCCGGGGGTTGTAACCCAGCACCGCCAGATTGGCCGTATCGCTGCCCGGCTTCATCCCCTCCGGGATGGTATGGGACAGGCCAATCTCTGATTTTTTTGCCAGGGCGTCCAGCTCCGGCGTATGGGCATATTCCAGGAGGGTCTGGCCGCCCAGCTCTTCCAGCGGCTCATCGGCCATGCCGTCCCCCAAAATCACAACATATTTCATAGCGTGTTTCTCTCCTCTATGCCTGCACCCGGATCCGGTCCCGGACGCCCGAAAGGGACGCCGCCGCCTCCGCAAACTCCTTCTCGCTGATCACCGGGGTCAGGTACCCCACTTCCCCGGCCACCCCGGCATCCACCAGGATGCCCTGGCCAAAGGCCCTGGCCAGCTCCGCCTCCCGGGAGGCATCTCCCTCCACCCGGACCAGGAACTGCTTTTCCCAGGAGCCCACATCGGAGAGTTCCTGCTTCTCCCCGCTCCAGCCTGCATAAATATTCTTGTGCAGATGCCGGGCTGCATCCATGACGTCCGCCGTCACCGCGCTGGCGGTGGCGTGGGAGCCGGCGCCCCGGCCGTAAAACATCACATCGTCCACCATGTTGCCGTGGACCATAATGCCATTGAACACATCGCACACCGCGAATAGCGGATGGGCCGGCTTTACCAGCGCCGGCGCCACCATGGCGTAGACGTGGCCGTTCTCCTTCCGGCTGCTGGCCAGAAGCTTAATGGCCCAACCCAGCTTGGCCGCATAGAGGAAATCCTCTTTGGTAATCCCGGTGATGCCCTCGGTGGGGATCTCCTCGAAATCCACCTGGCGTCCCAGGGCAATGGAGCTTAAGATGGCAATCTTCCGGCAGGCGTCAAAGCCCTCCACGTCCGCCTCCGGCTTCCGCTCCGCAAAGCCGTTGTCCTGGGCTTCCCGCAGGGCATCCTCAAAGGAGCTGCCCTCCTGGGCCATCTTGGTGAGAATGTAGTTGGTAGTGCCGTTGAGGATACCGGTCACCTCCTCAATGTCATCGGCGCAGAGGCTCCGGAGCATGGGGCGGATAATGGGAATGCCGCCGCCTACGCTGGCACCGAAGAAAAAGTTGATGTTTTTCTCCTCGGCCAGGGTCAGCAGCTCCACACCGTGCTTGGCCACCAGCTCCTTGTTGGAGGTGGCCACGCTCTTTCCCCGCTCCAGGGCGCTGCGGACAAAGGTGAACGCCGGCTCCAGGCCGCCCATGGTCTCCACCACAATGTCCACCTCCGGATCCTCCAGGATGATGTTCACATCGTGGATCAGCACCTCCTCCACCGGCTCCCCGGGGAAATCCCGGAGATCCAGCACGTACTTGACCCGGAGCTCCTCCCCCAGGTTTTTCCGGATGATCTCCCGGTTGGTATTTACCACGTCAAAGACGCCAGAACCAATGGTTCCGTAGCCCATAATTGCTATCTGCCGCATAGTACGGATTTTCCTTTCTGCTCTCACACCGGCAGCTTTCCCCCGGCGCGCGTTTTCTCCTGATGCAACGCTCTATCTACATTCTACCGCGACAGATTGCACCATTTCAAGTACCCATTGATAAAAAGATCAATATTTCCGTCCAGAACGCTGTTGACATTGCCGGTTTCCACCTCGGTCCGGTGATCCTTCACCATAGTGTAGGGCTGCAGGACGTAGGAACGGATCTGGTTGCCCCAGCTGATGTCCGAAACCTCGCCCCGGATCCCGGAAGCCTTCTCCGCCTGCTCCTGTTGCTTCAGCATGTACAGCTTGGCCTTCAGCATCTGCATGGCCTTATCCTTGTTCTGGAACTGGGACCGCTCGTTCTGGCACTGTACCACAATCCCAGTGGGATAGTGGGTAATGCGGATGGCCGAGGAGGTCTTGTTGATGTGCTGGCCGCCGGCGCCGCTGGAGCGGTAGGTGTCGATCCGGATATCCTCATCCCGGATCTCCACATCCAGGTCCTCCTGGATCTCCGGCATCACATCGCAGGACACAAAGGAGGTCTGCCGCTTTCCAGCCGCGTTGAACGGGGAAATCCGCACCAGCCGGTGCACGCCCCGCTCCGACTTCAGCAGGCCGTAGGCATTCATGCCGTTGATCTGGATGGTCACCGACTTGATGCCCGCCTCCTCACCGTCCAGGTAATCCAGCACTTCCACCTCAAAGCCCTTCTTCTCCGCCCAGCGTGTGTACATCCGGTACAGCATCCCGGCCCAGTCGCAGGCCTCCGTGCCGCCGGCTCCGGCGTGGAGGGTCAAAATGGCATTGTTCTTGTCATACTCTCCGGAAAGCAACGTGCTGATCCGCATATCCTCCAGCTTCTGGCTGAATGCGTCCAGCTCCTCCTTGATCTCCGGCAGCAGACTCTCATCATTCTCCTCGCCAGCCATCTCAATGAGGATCTGGATATCCTCATATTTGCCGGAAAGGTCGTTGCAGGATTCCACCACCGACTTGAGGCCCTTCAGCTCCTGCATGGTCTTGCTTGCCTTGTCCGCGTCCTCCCAGAAGGTGGGTTCCTCCATGGTCCTCTCTAATTCCGCAATCCGGTTTTCTTTGCCAGCCAGGTCAAAGTGAATCCCTCACTTCGATTAACGGCTGCGCGCAGGCTGCCAGGTCCTGTTTGTACTGGTCTAACTCAACCATTAATGTCACCTACTTTCTTTCTGCCGCAGCATTGTTTATATTTTTTGCCCGAACCGCAGGGGCACGGGTCGTTGGGGTAAATCTTCTTTTCATCCCGCCGCTTGGGGGCTTTGACCAGGCTCTGATCCCGGTTGGTTCCGGTGGCCTTTGCCACCTGCTCCCGTTCCACCTTCTGCTCCAGGCGGATGTGCAGCATCAGCCGCACTGTATCCTCCTCAATGGAGGCGGTCATCTGATCAAACATATCGTAGCCGGCCATCTTATACTCCACCAGCGGTTCCCGCTGGCCGTAGGACTGGAGGCCGATCCCCTGGCGCAGCTGCTCCATATCATCAATATGGTCCATCCAGCGCCGGTCAATGACCTTTAACAGCACCACCCGCTCAATCTCCCGGATCTGCTCCGGATCCGTGAACTCTGCCTCTTTGGCCTCGTAGAGCTTCACGGTCTGCTGCTTCAGATACTGGACCAGGTCCGCTTTCTTGAAGTTCTTTTTCTGGTCATCGGTCAGCACCACCGGACGCATGGGGAAGATGGGCAGCAGCAGCTGGTTCAGTTCATTCATATCCCACTGATCCGGGGACTGCTCATCGGAGATGCACATATCCACCAGATGCTCCGTCACATCGTTGACCATCTTCAGGATCACATCCCGCATACTGTCCCCGTTGAGGACGCTGCGGCGCTCCCCGTAGATGATCTCCCGCTGCTCGTTCATCACCTGGTCATACTCCAGCAGCTGTTTCCGGATTCCAAAGTTGTTGCCCTCAATCTTCTTCTGGGCCTTTTCGATGGCGCCGGAGAGCATCTTGTGCTGGATCTGCTCGTTGTCCGGTACCTTCAGGGCATTGAACATGTTCAGCATCCGCTCACCGCCGAAGAGGCGCATCAGGTCATCTTCCAGGGAAATGAAGAACTGGGACTCACCCGGGTCTCCCTGACGGCCGGAACGGCCCCGCAGCTGGTTGTCGATCCGGCGGGACTCATGGCGCTCGGTGCCGATAATCTTGAGGCCCCCGGCAGCTACGCTCTCCGGATCCAGCTTGATGTCCGTACCACGGCCGGCCATATTAGTGGCGATGGTCACCGCTCCGTGATGCCCGGCGTCCGCCACAATCTGCGCCTCCAGCTCATGGAACTTGGCGTTGAGGACGTTGTGCTGAATGCCCCGCTTCTTCAGCAGAGCGGACAGCTCCTCCGAAGCCTCAATGGAGATGGTGCCCACCAGCACCGGCTGCCCCTTCTGGTGGGCGGCCACAATCTCCTCCACCACCGCGTGAAGCTTCTCACGCTTGGTCTTGTACACCGCATCCTGGTGATCCACCCGGATCACCGGCTTGTTGGTAGGAATGGCAATAACGTCCATGCCGTAAATATCCCGGAACTCCTTTTCCTCGGTCATGGCCGTACCGGTCATGCCCGCCTTCTTCTCAAACTTGTTGAAGAAGTTCTGGAAAGTGATGGTGGCCAGCGTCTTGCTCTCCCGCTTCACCTTCACATGTTCCTTGGCCTCAATGGCCTGATGGAGCCCGTCCGAATACCGGCGGCCCGGCATGATCCGGCCGGTAAACTCATCTACAATCAACACTTCATCATCTTTAACCACATAGTCCTTGTCCCGGAACATCAGGTTGTGGGCCCGCAGGGCTAGGATGATGTTGTGCTGGATCTCCAGGTTCTCCGGGTCCGCCAGGTTCTCAATCTGGAAGAACTTCTCCACCTTGGCCACACCCTGGGCGGTCAGGTTCACCTGCTTATCCTTCTCGTTGACCACAAAGTCCCCGGTCTCCTGCTGCTCTTCCTTCATGATGGCAGCCATCTTGGTCAGCTCCGTCTCCTCGCCCCGCTCCAGCCGCTGGGCCAGGTAATCGCAGACCTCGTAGAGCTTGGTGGATTTGCCGCTCTGGCCGGAGATGATCAGGGGCGTCCGGGCCTCGTCAATAAGGACCGAGTCCACCTCGTCCACAATGGCGTAGTGGAGGTCCCGCAACACCAGCTGCTCCTTGTAGATCGCCATGTTGTCCCGCAGATAATCAAAGCCCAGCTCGTTGTTGGTCACATAGGTGATGTCACAGGCGTAGGCTTTCTTTCTCTCCGCAGAAGTCATGGAGTTGAGCACACAGCCCACGGTCAGGCCCAAAAACTCATGGACCTTGCCCATCCACTCGGCGTCACGCTTGGCCAGGTAGTCGTTGACCGTCACAATGTGCACGCCTTTGCCCTCCAGGGCGTTCAGGTAAGCGGGAAGGGTGGAAACCAGGGTCTTGCCCTCACCGGTCTTCATCTCTGCAATCCGCCCCTGATGCAGAATCACGCCGCCGATCAGCTGCACCGGATACGGTTCCATATCCACCGTCCGGCGGGCCGCTTCCCGGACCACCGCAAAAGCCTCCGGAAGAAGATCATCCAGGGGCTCCCCCTGCTCCAGCCGTTTCTTAAATTCTTGGGTTTTCCCACGGAGCTCCTCGTCCGACTTTTGCATCATCTCTGGGCGCAGGCTCTCTATCCTTTTAATCAGAGGAGAAATCCGTTTGATTTCTTTCTCACTCTGGGTACCGAATACTTTCTGAATTAAGCCCATTGAGAGTTACACTCCTTAGCATAAAATTTACCACGCTATATTGTATCATTATCCCACGCCGAATTCAACCATTTCTTTTCCAACCGCTGGCAATCTGCCGCCGGATTCCGGCCTTTTGTCCCCTCCATTCACCGACAGATATC
>CAZSAF010000008.1:24462-25895 GCA_964604605.1 uncultured Lachnospiraceae bacterium | reverse complement strand
TCTCCCCGGTTTTTTGGCGTAAAACGGAGTTATGCACGAGGTTATCCACATTATCCACATTTTTTCACGAATTTTTTCCCAGTTATGGACATTTTTCCCGTTTTATTTACAAAAATTTTGAGGATTTTCTTCGGATTTCTCCTTGTTTATTTCCTTTTTTGTGGTACAATTAAAAGTGTCAAAGGGATAATTTTTTCCCTTTTCCACATTACATGATACAAGCGTCCCAAGGTCATGCGTGTTGCGCTTGCGCAAACAAGTATGACTTTGGGACGCGCAAAACACCGAAAAGCAGCCATTTTTCGCAGAAAAATGAGCGGATTTGAGATGTTTTAGGATTGCGGGAGTGCATTAGCACGGAGCAATCCGTGTATCATGGGCGTCAAAATACTTTTTGACGCCTTCATCAATACATGTAAAGGAGTGGAAGGTATGCGTTTTATCATCACAGGAAGGAACATCGAACTCACCCCTGGCCTTCAGGAGGCTGTGGAAAACAAGCTCCGGAAACTGGACAAGTATTTTACCCCTGCTGCGGAGGCGCAGGTAACCCTCAGCGTGGAGAAAGAGGGGCAAAAGATAGAAGTAACCATCCCGGTCAAAGGGCGGATCATCCGGGCCGAGCAGGCCAGCGATGACATGTACGTCTCCATTGACCTGGTGCAGGAGACTATTGAGAGACAGCTGAAAAAATATAAGAACAAGCTCATTGACCGCACCCAGAGCGGCTCCGGCTTTTCCAAGGAGTATGAGGACGAGCCCTACGAGGAGGAGAACCCCATCCAGATTGTCAAGACCAAACGGTTCGCCGTAAAGCCCATGGACGCAGAGGAAGCCTGCCTGCAGATGGAGATGCTGAGCCACAGCTTCTACGTTTTCCGGGATGCGGAGACGGATCAGGTCAACGTGGTGTACAAGAGAAAGAACGGAACCTACGGCCTCATTGAGCCGGAGTATTAAAGAGCAGGCAAATCCAGAAGGCGCGCCTTGCGGGGCGCGCCTCTTTCTTCATTCAAAAGGGCGGAACCGCAGCGGTTCCGCCCTTGCCTTTGTCTTTTCTTTTAGTCCAGCACGTTGCGGATGCTCTTGGGCGTCCGGTAATTCCAGTTGGAAATCTTGACACCGGTCTCCGGGCTGGAGGCATGTACCACCAAGCCGTCCCCTATGTAGATGGCCACATGGCCGCCGTAGTAGATGATGTCGCCCGGCTTCATATCGCTGGAGCTGATGGAGCGTCCGCTGCTGCCCTGCCCGCTGGAAGTCCGGGGAAGAGACACGCCGTAGTGGGCGAAAATCTGCTGTACAAAACCGGAGCAGTCTACGCCAGAGCTGAGGCTGGTGCCGCCGTACACATAGTCCAGGTTCCCCACAAAGGACTCCGCATAGGCCGCAATAGCGCTGCGGGTGGAGGACACCGAACCGCTGCTGGAGCT
>CAZSAF010000008.1:0-24362 GCA_964604605.1 uncultured Lachnospiraceae bacterium | reverse complement strand
GCTGGAAGAGCTGCTGGAGCTGCCCCGGTTACTAGAACTGCTGGACCGCTCTTCCTCCTCTTCCTGGCGCTCCCGCTCCAGGCGGGCCGCTTCTTCCTCTGCCTCCCGCTGCAGCTGGGCCAGGCGCTCCTGCTCGGCCCGCTCCTCCTCCAGGGAGATTGCCTGGTCAAACTCAATATTGATCTCTACATAAGCCTTGCTCACATAGCCGGTGAGATCCGTATCCACCGCCAGCTTCACAAAGTTGCCGCTCTCCTCCACAATGGCATATTCCTCATCCATGGAGAGCAGGTCCAACATCTGGCTGTCCAGGCTGGGCTCTGCCCGCAGGCGCAGGGTTTCGGTGGTCACCGTGGCGCTGACCCGGCCCACTTCCCGTGCCAGGGCTTCCGCCTCCGCACCGGTGGCAAAATATTCTGCCTTAATATACCCCTCCACGGAGCCGGACTGGATCCGGTACCAGGTGCCATCCTCCTTCTCCACCGTCTCCAGGATGGTGGCTGCCGCGTTGTTGTAAATCTTACCCACAACTTCCGCCTCTGTGCTGGCGTCCGTCCGGATATTCACATAATTGGAAACCTGAGAGATGGCTACATTCTGGTAAGCTTCCTCTGCCTCCGCCTTGCGGGCTTCGTAGGCTGCCACCGCCGCGTGCTCCGCCGGTGCCTCCGTCTCCTCCTCCGCTGTATTTGCCTCCAGGCTGGGCAGAGACGCCGCTCCTACCGGTGCAATGGTCTGTTCACCGGTGGTCCCACTTACCGCGGCGGCCGCGCCCACAGCGCTGAGCCCGCTGGGAGCTGCCAGAGCAACAGACGGAATCATGGTGGCTGCCATAACGGCACACAAACCGGTTAATCCCCACTTTCTCATCCAATCTCTCAAGACGGCTTCCTCCAAAATTCTACACATTTTACGAATACGACAATCTCATTACAGATTTATTACAATTCCGAGTCAATCATAACAAAAACTCCCCGGCTTGTCAAGCCGGGGAGCGGAATCCATTCAAAAAACTTGTCCCATTTTCCGATTAGTCGATGACGTTGCGGATGCTCTCCACACTGCGGTAATTCCAGGTGGAAATCTTCACGCCAGTGCTGGGGCTGGAGGCATGTACCACCTGGCCGTTGCCGATGTAGATGGCAATGTGACCGCTGTAGTGGACCAGATCGCCGGGCTGGATCTCATCATAGCTGATCTGGCGTCCGGAGCTTCCCTGGGAACCCGAGGTCCGGGGAAGGGAAATGCCGTAGGCGGCAAAAATCTGCTGTACAAAGCCGGAGCAGTCCACACCGCTGGTCAGGCTGGTTCCGCCGTACACGTAGTCCAGTTTGCCCACAAAGCTGGTGGCGTAGTCCACAATAGCGCTGCGCAGTTCCGAGTTGGAGCTGTAAGAAGTATCCTCCTGGGATTCCTCCTCCTGAGCCGCCTCAGTTTCCTGCTGGGTTTCCTCTTCGCGGGACTCTTCCTGGCTGGACTCCTCATGCCGGGATTCCTCCTGGCTGCTCTCCTCCCGGCTGGACTCGGTCTCTTCCTCCGCCTCCTGGCGAGCTGCTTCCTCGGCAGCCTCCTGGCGGGCGGCTTCCTCGGCCGCTTCCTGGCGGGCAGCCTCCTCCGCAGCCTCCTGCTGACGGCGCTCCTCCTCAATGGAGATGGCCTGGTCAAAGTTTACTTCCACCTCAATATAATCGTTATGTACGTAGCCTTCCTTGCCGGTGTCCGTCACAATCTTGGTGAACTCTTCTCCCTGCTCCTCCACGTCATAGGTCCCGCCCTCGGGCAGCAATTCCACAATGGAGCTGTCCGTGGTGGCTTCCTGGCGCATCCGCAGGGTTTCCGTGTTGACCGTAGCGGTGACATGGCCCACATCCTGGGCAATGGCCTCCGCGTCGGTGCCGGTGACGAAGTAATCGGATTTGATGTAGCCGGTGACGCTGCCGGACTCCACCTTATACCAGGTGCCGTCCTCCTGCTCCACCGTCTCCAAGATGGTGCCAGCCGCATTGTTGTACAGCTTGCCCACCACCTCGGCCTCCGTGTTGGGCTCCACACGGATGTTCACATAATTCTGCACCTGGGAGATGGCCACATTCGCATAGGGGGAAGCGGCTTCCGCAGCAGCCTCAGCGGCAGCGGCTTCCGCGGCCGCAGCTTCCGCAGCGGCCTGTTCTGCCTGGGCAATGGCCTTGGTATCCACGGCAGCGGCGGCAATGGGCGTCAGGCTGGGCTGAGACACCTGAGAGATCACTGCGGCGGCGGCCAGAGGCGCAACGACCTTGTTTTCTGCATTCTTTGTCTTGTTATCATTTCCGGATACTGCCCGGGCGCTACCAAGGACACTCAGCTGGGCTTTTCCCACCGGGGAGGCGAACACCGTGCTGGCGAACATGGTTGTTGTGATACCTAAGCAGGTGGCTCCCGTCAGCAGCCGCTTTCCCATTGATTTCTTTCCCACAGTTACAAACCTCCTAACTGTCGTTCAAATATTACGTAAATGTTACAAACCTGAAGTAAGTATAACAAAGCGAAACGGCGCTGTCAACCCTTTTTCCGCCCTTTTTTCCCCGGCAAAGGATTGGCCCCCAAACAGATTTCCCCGTATTCCGCCAAAATCCCCATATCTTGCCCCCATTTTCCTTTTGGCAACAAGATATGGGATTCTAAAAAAATGTGAACTTTTTATGTCTTGCGGCGGCCGACCCAGCGCCTCTCGGTTTCCCGGCAGGCGGCGCCGTTTCTCTCTATTTCACCGCATCCTGCTCCCGAAGCCACTTTTCCGCGGAGCTGACCGCATTGGCCCCGTCTGCCACGGCGGTGACAATCTGCCGCAGGGCCTTGGTCCGCACATCCCCGGCGGCAAAGATCCCCGGCACACTGGTGGCGCAGTCCTCCCCGGCCCGGATATAGCCGTTCTCCGTCTCCACCACATCCTGGAACATCTCGCTGTTGGGGGAGATGCCCACGGCCACAAACAACCCTTGCACCGGCAGATCCCGGCTTTCCCATTTTTCCAGATCCCGGATCCGGATGCTTTCCACCACATCCCCGCCGTTCACCTGCTCCACCACGGTGTGCCAGAGCACCTCCACATTGGCGCAGGCCTCCAGCTGCTTCTGGAGGGACCGGGCAGCCCGCAGTTCGCCGCGCCGATGGATCAAATACACCTTCTGGCAGAGCCGGGAGAGGAAAACCGCATCCTCCACCGCCACGTCCCCGCCGCCCACCACAGCGGTTACCTGTTTTTTGTACAGAGCCCCGTCACAGACCGCACAGTAGCTGACGCCCCGACCGCCTAGGCGTTCCTCGCCCTCTACCCCCAGCTTCCGGTGCCGGGCGCCAGTGGCCAGGATCAGGGTTCTGGCCTCATACGTCTCCTTGGCGCAGCGCACCCGCTTGACGCCGTCCTCCACCTCAATACCCAGCACCTCATCCTCCACAAACCGGGCCCCCAAGCCCTCCGCGTGCTCCTGCATCTTCAGCCCCAGGTCAAAGCCGTTGATTCCCGGAAAGCCGGGATAATTGTCCACCGAGTAGGTGGTCAGAACCTGCCCGCCGCTCATCATCTCCTTTTCAATGGTGATAGTATCCAGCTGGGCCCGCTCCGCATAGACAGCAGCTCCCAGCCCCGCAGGGCCGGAGCCGATGATAATCAGATCGTACATGGCAGCCTCCTTTTTACTCGGAAAGCCCGGTCGCGGGAGTACGCAAGCACGGGGCAATCCGAGGGCTTTTTTGGTTGGTAATGCCCGCACCAGCGGGCATTCAGGTTTTCTTACCAATCAGTATACCAAGTTTCTCCACCCTGTACAAGGCCTTCTGGTAATGATATAATGGAAACGCTTTTGACCCTTGTATCTTCTACTATAATAGGAAGGATCTCTTTATGCGAAACAAAACTGTTCTGATCACCGGAGCCTCCCGGGGGATTGGCCGGGCCATTGCCTGCCGCTTTGCCGCCGGCGGATACGACCTGGTTCTCACCTGCCGCACCAACCGGGCCCTCCTGGAGGAGCTGCAGCGGGAGCTGCAGGAGCAACACGACACCCACTGCCTTCTCTCGGTGGGGAACCTGGCGGAGAAGGACGCCGCCGCCAGGCTGCTGGACGCCGTGGGGGAAACCGGCCGTACCGTGGACGTCCTGGTCAACAATGCCGGCATTTCCCACATTGGCCTGTTGCAGGATACCACCTGGGAGCAGTGGCAGGATCTGGTGGGGACCAACTTGACCGCGGCCTACTCCCTGTGCAAGGAGGTGATCCCCGGCATGCTCTGGAACCAGTCCGGGAAGATTCTCAACATCTCCTCGGTGTGGGGCTGCGTGGGGGCCTCCTGCGAGGTGGCCTACTCCGCTACCAAAGGGGGGCTCAATGCCCTGACCCGTGCCCTGGCCAAGGAGCTGGCCCCCAGCCACATCCAGGTCAACGCCATTGCCTGCGGCGCCATTGACACGGAGATGAACCAGTTTCTCTCCCCGGAGGACCGGCAGAGCCTGGAGGCGGAGATTCCCGCCGGCCGCATGGGGACCCCGGAGGAGGTGGCCCAGCTGGCCTGGCAGCTGGCGGAGGGCAGCGAATACCTGACCGGCCAGGTGATCCGACTGGACGGCGGCTGGATTTAGGGCGGCTTCCGGGCCGGCGGCAAAAACGGCTATCCCAAAGCAGCCTGCTGCCGGCCGCTTCTCTTTTTTAACGCGGATTTTACACGGAGCGGCAATTCTTAATGTCATCTTTATGCCGGGCGCAGATTATCCTGATCGGCTTTTTCCTGCTGATCCTGACGGGGGCTATACTGCTGACGCTGCCGATCTCCTCCAAGAGCGGGGAGTTCACACCGTTTTCCGACGCACTGTTTACGTCCACCTCCGCCACCTGCGTGACCGGCCTGATTGTCTATGACACCTACCAGCACTGGTCCTTCTTTGGCCAGTTTGTGATTATGATGCTGATCCAGATCGGCGGCCTGGGCTTCTTTGTCTGGAAGGATATCCGGGAGCATGGGCTGAAGTTCCGCCAGTACCGGCTGCACACCAAACTGGTGCTGATCACGTCCCTCTGCCTGGTGGTGTTCCCGGCGCTGTTCTTCTTTGTGGAGTTCAGCCACCCGGAGTGGTCCTCCCTGACCCGGGGCGAGCGGATCTGGGCTTCCCTGTTCCAGACCGTCACCCCCGTACCGCCGGCTTCAACTTGGTGGATCTGACGCTGCTCCAGGGGACCAGCGTGCTGATTCTCACGGTGCTGATGCTCATCGGCGGCTCCCCGGGCTCCACTGCCGGCGGTTTTAAGACCACCTCCCTTTCGGTGGCCTTCCTGTGCGTGTTCAGCGTGTTCCGCAAGAAATCCGGGGTTGGCGGCTTCCACCGGCAGATTTCCCCGGATACGGTCCGGGACGCGGTGACCATCCTGACCCTGTACGGTGTGCTGTTCTTTCTCGGCAGCATTGCTATATGCTGTATTGACTCGGTGACCATGGCCGAAAGCCTGTTTGAATGCGCGTCCGCCATCGGCACCGTGGGCCTGACCCTGGGGATCACCCCGGACCTGAGCCTGCCGTCCCACCTGATTCTCATCGGCCTCATGTATTTTGGCCGGGTGGGCGGACTGACCATTCTGTATGCCATGTCCAGCGGCACCAATCCCGCGTCTTCCCAGATGCCGCAGGAAAAAATCAGCGTGGGATAACAAAGAGGAGTTTTTTTGAATATGAAATCCATTTTACTGATCGGGCTGGGACGTTTTGGCCGCCACATGGCCCGGAAGCTCCACGAGCTAACGAGCAGTACATTGCCTCCCTGGGGGTGCGCAACTTTGATCTCTGCGTGGTAGCCATTGGGGATGACTTCCAGAGCTCCCTGGAGACCACGGTGCTGTTGAAAGATTACGGTGCCCCTTCCATTCTGGCCCGGGCCAACCAGGACATCCAGGCCAAGCTGCTGCAGCGGAACGGAGCGGACCACGTGGTCTACGCAGACAAGGAGATGGCCATCCGCTCCGCCGTCAAGTACAGCAGCAACAACGTGTTTGACTACATTGAGCTTTCCGATAACTACTCCATCTATGAGACGCCGGTGCCGTCCTCCTGGGTGGGCAAAACCATCATCCAGATCAATGTGCGGCAGAAATACCATGTGAGCATTCTGGCCACCAAGCACGGTGAGCAGCTGGATCCGCTTCCCAAGACAGACCACATGTTTACGGCAGACGAATCCCTCCTGATCCTGGGGGAAAACAAGGATATCCAGCGGTTCCTTCAGATGTAGGCAAGGACTGGCCGCAGAACCGAAAAAGGCGCCATCCAGCGCAAAAAGGAGACGCCATCCGGAATCAGTATTTCCGGATGGCGTCTCCTTCGTCTCCTGTGTTGGCAATGGAACGGATCTGAATGTAGTAGCCGGCCTTCTCATTGATCTTTACGTACACCCGATCCCCCACCTTGTGCCCCAGCATGGCGCGCCCCAGCGGGGACTCGGTGCTGATGTAGCCCTTCAGGGAATTTTCCCGGATGGTGGTCACCAGCTTGTAGGTGTCCGTCTCATTCTCGTCCTCAAAGTACACCTCCACGGTGTTGTTGAGGCCCACCTCATCCTCCCGGGACTGGTCGGAGACAATGCGGGCGGTTTTGATCATCCGCTCCAGATACCGGATCCGGCTTTCATTCTGGTTCTTGTCCCGCTTGGCCGCATGGTACTCAAAGTTCTCACTGAGATCCCCGTGGGCCCGGGCCTCCTTCACCGCCTCCAGGGCCTCCTTGCGAACCACCACCTTCCGGTATTCGATCTCCTTCTTCATTTTTTCTATATCGCTTTGGGTCAGTTCGTCATACATGTCCTTTTTCCTCCTGTACCAGGAAGATGGCTGCCGAGACGGGCAGCATGGTGAAACGGGCCACGCCCTCCGGCGCTTTCACCCGCACCTCTCCCACGTTGTAGCCTTCCTCCCAGGTTTCCATCTGCCGTACCAGCACCTGCGGCCCCCGGCCTCCCAGCAGGCTCACCTGCAGCTCCACCTCCCGGGGCATTTCCCCGTTGTGGATGACCACCACCAGCCGTTCCTCTCCCAGGAACCGGCCGTAGGCTACCAGCTGATAGCCGGCGGCCAGCCGCACCAGAGAGCCCTTCCGCAGGGCAGGGAACCGCTTGTGCAGGTGGATCAGGTCCCGGTAAAACTCGATCATCTCCCAATTTTCCTTTCCCCAGGGAAAGGTCCGGCGGCTGTCCGGATCGGTCCAGCCGCACAGGGCCGTCTCGTCCCCATAATAGAGGGTGGGCGCCCCGGGCCAGGTCATCTGGAACACCGCCGCCTCCCGGCAGACGCCCAGGCGGATGTTCTGGCCTGCCGCTGCCGCGCCGGCGGAAGCCAGCCGTCCCACCCGCCGGGAGGTCCGGGTCACAAACCGGGAGTGGTCGTGATTGTCCAGCTGGTTCATGGCTCCGTGGAGGCTCCCGTAGGGGAAGCGGGCCATGTTCCGGGTCATGGTCTGCCAAAAGGCCTCCCCATTGTTCCAGAGGGATTCCTTGTACTCATCGCTGTGCTTTTCCATGCCGGTGAGGAACCAGGATACCGGCTCCATAAAGGCATCGTAGTTCATCACCGTATCCCACTGGGTGCCGTCCATCCAGGTGGAGATGTCCCCGTAGTGCTCCGCCAGGATCACCGCCTCCGGGTTGGCCTCCTTCACGGAGCGGCGGAAATCCCGCCAGAACCGGTGGTTGGTCTCCGCGCTGTGTCCCAGGTCCGCCGCCACGTCCAGCCGCCAGCCGTCCACACAGTAGGGGGCAGACACCCATTTGGCCCCAATCTCCAGCACCTCCTGCCAGAGCTTGTCAGAGCCCTCATAGTTCAGCTTCGGCAGTGTCTCAAAGCCCCACCAGCACTCGTACTCCTCCCGCTCCCCGAAACGGAAATAGCTGCGGTAGGGGCTCTCGGCGCAGCCATAAGCCCCAGGCTGATAAGCGGGCTGTCCATGGTACAGGCCCTCCCGGTCCATCCACTTGTGGAAGGAGCCGCAGTGGTTGAAGACCCCGTCCAGAATCACCCGCATGCCTCTCCGGTGGGCTTCCTGGACAAAGGCGGCAAAGAAAGCGTCCGAGGCCTCCAGGTTGGCCGGGTCCGTGGTCCGCTTGATATAGCGGGTGGCCTGGCTGTTGGAGGGGGCATCCTCCGGCAGCACCTCCCCGCCGTCCGCGGCAATTTTAGCCAGGTGGGGGTCAATGTGATCGTAATCCTGGGTGTCATACTTGTGGTTGGAGGGGGAGACAAACAGCGGGTTAAAGTACAGCACCTCCACCCCCAGGTACTGGAGATAGTCCAGCTTCTCCCACACCCCCTGGAGGTCGCCGCCGTAAAAATTCCGCACGTCCAGCTGCTCCGGCAGCGTCTCCCAATCCGTCACCCGGTGGGAGCTGCCCCCCTTCAGGTAGGCGTACTCCCGATCCTCCACATCGTTGGAGGGGTCCCCGTTGCGGAACCGGTCCACAAAAATCTGGTAGATCACAGCTCCCTTCACCCATTCCGGCACGGAAAAGCCGGGGATCACCGTGAAGGCCCGTTCAAAATCCAGCCGGTCCCGCATCCCCTGCTTGTCATAGTACACCGTCCCCTTGGCATCCTGGATCTCAAACACGTAGCGGAAGGGGGCGTACAGGCCCGGAAGCCACACCTCGTAGAGGGCCGGTCGTTCCTCCTCCGGCCCGACGCCCTCCGAGAAAGCGCCGTCCCCTAGGCCGACATGGGTCCCCGGCTGCCGTTCCTCCTCCGCCAGGGTCATGGGCAGCCGCTCCGTCTCCGTCCGCACCCATGCGTGAAAAGAGCTGGCCTTCCAGCCCCGCAGCCGGATGACCACCTCTTCCCCCACCGCCGGCTCCGCGGGCCGGCGGAAATTTTCCGTTTCATCGCTGAAGTAAATTCTTCTTTTCTCCCTCATACCTCGTCAAATAGAGCCTCAAACTCGGCCTGATTGATCTTCTCCCGCTCCAGGAGAAGGTTGGCGCACTTGTGCAGCACCGCCAGGTTCTCCTCAATCAGTGCCCTTGCCTTTTTATAGTTCTCGTCAATAATGCGCTTGATCTCCTGGTCGATCATGGTGGCCATGCCCTCGCCGTAGCCGCGGCTGTGGGCCAGGTCCCGTCCAATGAACACTTCCTCATCGTCGTCCCCGCAGTGGATCATGCCCACCCGCTCGGACATGCCGTACTGGGTCACCATGTTCTTGGCCAGCTGGGTGGCCTGCTTGATGTCCTGGGATGCGCCGGTGGTCACATCCTCAAAGATCAGCTCCTCAGCAATCCGGCCGCCCATGGAAACCATGATCTCCTGCTCCATCTCGCTCTTGGTCATGAACATCTCATCCTTCTCCGGCAGCGGCATGGTGTAGCCCGCCGCGCCGATTCCGGTGGGGATGATGGACACGGTGTGCACCGGCCCCACGTCCGGCAGCAGATGGAAGAGGATAGCATGGCCGGATTCGTGGTAGGCGGTGATCTTCTTCTCCTTGTCGGAGATCAAGCGGCTCTTTTTCTCCGCCCCCAGCCCCACCTTCACAAAGGCCTGGTCAATATCCGCCTGGCAGATGAAGCTGCGGTTGTCCTTGGCCGTCACAATGGCCGCCTCGTTCATCAGATTCTCCAGATCCGCCCCGGAAAAGCCGGCGGTGGTCTGGGCTACCCGCCGCAGATCCACGTCCTCCCCCAGGGGTTTTTCCTTGGAATGGACCTTCAGAATGGCCTCCCGGCCCCGGACATCCGGCCGGGCCACGCCGATCTTCCGGTCAAAGCGGCCGGGCCGCATGATCGCCGGGTCCAGAATGTCCACCCGGTTGGTGGCCGCCATGACAATGATGCCGGCGTTGACGCCAAAGCCGTCCATCTCTACCAGCAGCTGGTTCAGGGTCTGCTCCCGCTCGTCATGGCCGCCGCCCATGCCGGTACCCCGGCGCCGGGCCACCGCGTCAATCTCATCAATAAACACAATGCAGGGGCTGTTCCGCTTGGCATCCGCAAACAGATCCCGGACCCGGGAAGCGCCTACGCCCACAAACATCTCCACAAAATCCGAGCCGGAGATGCTGAAGAAGGGGACACCGGCCTCCCCGGCAATGGCCTTGGCCATCAGGGTTTTTCCGGTTCCGGGAGGGCCCACCAGCAGAATACCCTTGGGAATGCGGGCCCCCACCCGGGTGTACTTGCCCGGATCCTTCAGGAAATCCACAATCTCCGCCAGGTCCTCCTTCTCCTCCTGCAGGCCGGCCACATCGTTAAAGGTAACGTTGCTGTTGGTGACCATGGTGGCCCGGCTCTTGCCAAAATTCATCATCTTGCTGTTGGAGCCGCCCTGGGAATTGTTCCGCACCAGCACCATCAGCAACACCAGCACCGCCCCCACCATGGCCACCGTCATGATAATGGAGGCCACGTCCCAGTCCTCCGGCACGTCCTCCAGGGTCCAGCTGATCTCACTGTTCTCCCGCAGGAAGGACTCCACCTCGTTAACATCGGAGACGTAAATATATTTTACCGCATCTTCTCCCTGGATCTGGTATACCACGCGGCCGGTGGGCGTCTCCGCATTCTGCTGGATTACCACCTGCTGCAGCTGATTTTCCTCCACCGCCTGCCGGAATTCCCGGTCGCTGCCCTCGGTCTGGGACTGGGTCTCCATCATGGAGCTGATCCCCCACCACACCGCCAGAACCACCAACAGGGAAAAAACATAGAACCCAATCCCGGTTCTTCTCATCGAATTCAACGTACTGTTCTCCTTTTCTATTCCTTATACATGGATGAAAGCGCCAGAAGGTATGGGGCGCTTTCATCAGACATTCTCAATCACGCCGATGTACGGCAGGTTCCGGTAATGCTGGTCATAATCCAGCCCGTAGCCCACCACAAACAGGTCCTCTATGGAAAAACAGGTGTAATCCACCTGCACCTCATGGTGGACCCGCCGGGAAGGCTTATCCAGCAGGGTGCAGAGCTTCAGGCTGGCCGGGCGGCGGGCCTTCATCATCTCCACCAGATAGGCCAGGGTGTTGCCGGAGTCAATGATATCCTCCACAATGATCACGTCCCGCCCTTCAATGGGCTCATCCAAGTCCTTTACCAGGCGGACAATGCCTTTAGAAACGGTTCCGGCACCGTAGCTGGAGCAACTCATAAAGTCCAGGGTCACCGGCACCGTCAGCCGTTTGGCCAGCTCACAGGTAAAAAACACGCTTCCCTTCAAAATGCAGAGCAAATGCACGCTGCGGCCGGCGTAGTCCCGGCTGATCTGCTCCGCCACCTCGGCAATCCCCTGCTCCACCTGCTCCTCGGGAATCAACACGCGTATCTTCTCTTCCATCTTATCCTCCTATGGTCACCCTCAGAACCCGCTGCGTCTCTTGGGTCACCCGGCAGCCGGCGCTGACCCGGTATCCCACCACCCAGATCACATGGCTCCCGTCCGCCAGCACCGGAATCCGCCCCCGCTCCCGGGCCGGAATCTTTGCCTCGATCATATATTTTTTTACAGACTTGTGCCCTCCGTCCGGCAGGATCAGGTAATCCCCCTCCCGGCGGAAGCGCAAAACCACATTAACTTTTATTTTATCATAGTCAAAGCATTTCGTACACCGGTTTTCTCCGGTTTTTGAAAATTCTTTTGGGGAGATCTGCTCTTGCCGCATGGGAGGCAGCTGCGGCTCCGGTTCCGGCTCCGGCTCCCTTCCCAGCCAGATCCAGCGGTATCCCCGCTCCGCCTGCAAGCCGCCGGGCAGGTCCAGACGGCTGCCCACCGGCTTCTGCAGCAGCTCCCACAGGGCATTTACGTGCAGGGCCCCCAGGTCCTTCCGGGTTCCAGCGGCCTGCTCCACCAGCCCGGACAGAATCCGCTTCCCCAGGGCCGGAGGCTGTCCGGCCACCAGAGCGGCCGGCAGGCCCCAGCGTCCCTGCCGCTCCTCCCGCTGCGCCAGGAAGGGGGCGGCCAGCGACTCCAGCAGCTGGTCCAGCTCCCGGGCCTGCTCCGCAAAGGCCACCAGATGCTCCTGGGACCGGGCGTTGACCTCCCGCTCCGCCAGAGGCAGCAGGTGGCGGCGGATCCGATTGCGAGTGTAGCCGTCCTCCTGGTTGGTGGTGTCCTCCCGCCACTCCTGCCCCTGCTCCCGCAAGAAACCCTCAATCTCCTGCCGGGTGCAGGCCAAAAGCGGACGGATAATCCCGCCGGCCTCCGGCGCCATACCGGCGGCGCCCCGGATGCCGGTGCCCCGGAGCAGATTCCCCAGCACCGTCTCCGCCTGGTCCCCCTGATGGTGGGCCACCGCAATCTTACCCGCCCCTGCCTCCCGGCGCAGGATGGCATAGCGGGCGTGGCGCCCGGCCTCCTCCAGGGACTGGTGGTTCTGCGCCGCCAGCTCCGCCACATTGACCCGATGGCACCGGCAGGGGATTTCCAGGCGGCGGCACAGGTCCTCCACAAAGGTCTGGTCGCCGTCCGCCGCCTCCCCCCGGAGGCCGTGGTGCACATGGACCGCCTGCAGCCGCAGTCCCCACTCCCGGGAGAGGGCGGCCAGACACAAAAGCAGGCAGACCGAATCGGCGCCGCCGCTGACACCGGCCGTCACCTGGTCTCCCTGCTTCAATAATTGCTGCTGCCGGATATACCGGCTTACCTTCGGAATGATATGCTCGCTCATGCCTCCATTATACGGAAAACCCCGGGCTAAGTCAAATGCCGGGCGCAAATTGGTGCCGGGTTGCATTTTCCGGAATCAGGATACGCTAAGATACCGGACGGCCGTTTCCGGATGGGGGAGCGTCAGGCCCCCCGCCGGGCCACCTGCGCCACCAGCACGGTCATATCATCCCGGGGCGGCTCCTGCCCCGCTGCCAGGGAGAGGATGTCCTCCGCCATAGACTGGGGCGTCCCCTCCTTCATCCGCCGGAGAATCTCCACCAGAAACTCCTCCTTCTCCGCCCCGGGCAGGGCCTCCACCACCCCGTCCGTCACCAGCACCAGGGTGGCGCCGTCGCCCAGCTGATGCACCTGCTCCTCCGAGAGCAGCGCCGGGTTCCAGCCGATAGGAGCGTCCGCAGACTCCATCAGGGAGACTTGCTCTCCCTGCTTCAGGAAGGTGGCCGCCGCCCCCTGTTTCCGGCTGCGCAGCTCCCCGGTGTGCAGGTTCAGGCAGTGGATGTCCAGGGTGGCCGGCCGCTGCTCCCCTTCCCGCAGCAGCACCGAATTCATCATCTTGATGGTGTTCTCCAGGGAGAACCCGGCCTCCGTCAGCTGCTCCGCCAGCTCCATGGCCGAGTAATTGTCCCCGGAGGTATCGCTCCCCTCCTTGACCGCCCGGGCAATCCCATAGCAGACGCCAAACTCCGGCTCCTCGGCGAGCACCAGCCGGCTGTTTTCCTTGCCCACCACCGACTTGCTGCCCACCTCCAGCCGCAGCTCCCGCTTCATAAGGCTGCCCACCGCCTCCGCCACCTCCTTGGCGGGGATACAGTGGCGGCCGGCAGACTGCACCTGCAGATGTACCTGCCGTTTCCCCCCGGCGTCCTCCTCCACAAAGCAGCGGTTCAGCACCAGCCCCAGGCGGCGGCACTCCTTTTTTAGCGGTTTCTCCCAGCGGTCGGAGACGTTGTTCTGCTCCTCCCCCTGGTCTGCCATCCCCTCCAGCAGCGTCTCCATCTCGCTGAACTGGGCGGACACGGCCTCCCGGCACTCCAGGAACTGTGCCTTCCAGTCAATCTGCATCTGCCCCCTCTCCAGCTCCCCGTTGAGCTCCTTCATGTACCGGTCCGACTCACAGCAGGTTTCGGAAAAAATTCGGGGCATGTCCTCGCAATCCACCTTGCCGTTTTTGGTGAAAGAGTTCATCAGATACTGCAGATAGTAGGCGTCCCGCTGCAGCTGCATTTTCCCCAGGTGGCAGCCGCCGCAGGCATCGCAGACCTTCTCCGCCGTGTACTCCCGGAAGCGGCGTTTCCAGAGCACCGTCTTTTTCCAGTTTTTCCTGCCGCCGCGCATGTACAGGATCCCTGCCAACAAGCCTACCCCGTACACCAGCGCCAAAGCCACAAAAATACCAATCCTGTCCATATACCGAATCCCCCTTGTCCCACCGATTATAGAACAAGTTCCGGCGCAATGTCTGTCAAAAGGGCGTGTCGAAGGGCCAGAAGCTTTCGACAATCGGACAGGGGAAGTTCCTTCCCCATCCGACCATGAACGTCCTCGGATTGCTCCGTGCTACGCACTCCCGCAATCCTACCTGCATTCGCAATCCAGCCTTCGGCCTACTTGCTCATACAGGTTAGCGTTGGTAAAACATGTGCGGGCCAGCCTGCAAGCAGTCTGCCCGCCATGCTTTGCGACCGGGCTTTCACAGTAAAAAGGACCGGCCAGCCGCATCCGGCTTCCGGTCCTGTCTTTTTTTACTCGCTGGGCTTGATCACCGACTCTTCCGGGTAGACCAGCCCGAATTTTTCCCGGGCCACCTGCTCAATGTACTCCCGAGTCTGAATGTACACCTGGTATTCCTCCAGCTCCTCCGCCCGGCGGGATTCCTCCTCCAGCTCCTTCTGCAGCTCCTCTTCCTGCCGCTGGTACTCCGCGCGGACCTTGCCCAGGCGGCTGTTCTGCACCGCCAGCACGCACGCCAAAATCAGCACCACCGCCAGGGCGGCCATGATACCGGGGTTTTTCCATCTACTCTTTTTCTTTTGATAACGCTTCATATTCCCCAGCTCCTTTTGCTGATTTTTTTATTGTAACCCATCTGGCCAATTTTTTCAATGGCTTTCCCAGAATCTCCCGGCAGGTAATCATTCCCAGGCCAATGCCCGCCAGAAAATACCAGCGGATGCTGCCATCGTTGACCCGAAACAGCAGTGCCCAGGCCTGGGCCGCGCCGAACAGCCAGAACAGGATGTCCTCCGCATCCCGGAAAAGCCGGCGGTGGGGAAAGAAAATCCGGAACAGGCGGTCCAACTGCAGCCGGTGCTCCTTCTGCGCGTCCATCCGCATCCTCCCCTTAGACAGATTACCCTACATTCTATGTCTGTCCCGGAGGCTTTATGCCAGCTCTCCCGGATGGGTACAGGTACCGGTCCCGGGCACCGGCATCCGTTCCGGGCACCGGTCCCCGCCGGCGGCCGGCCCGCGCCGGGGCTTCCCCCTTACAGGTAGCGGAACATTTCCCCTGCTTCCTCTTTCTTGGTGGTCTCCTTGATGCTCAGCACCTCCACCCGCACTGCCTTGTTTCCAAAGCCAATCTCAATGATGTCCCCTTCCTTCACATTGGCGGACGCCTTGGCCGGCCGGTCGTTGACCGTGACCCGGCCCGCGTCGCAGGCCTCGTTGGCCACGGTGCGCCGCTTGATCAGGCGGGAGACCTTTAAAAATTTGTCCAAACGCATGTCTGTAGCTTCCTTTCCACATCCAATACATCCGAATCCCCCTGGCAGGAGTCTCTCCCGGCGGGATCTTCCTCCTGGAGCGGATTCCCTTTCGGGGCATCAAGAAGGGCCGCTGCCCAGCAACGGCCCTTCCGACTCCCAAGATTAGTTCATCATATCCTTCAGTGCTTTTCCAGCCTTGAACTTCGGCCTTCTGGTCGCCGCAAGCTTCCTGGTCTCGCCGGTTCGGGGATTTCTGCCTTCCCGGGCCTCTCTCTGGGTTACCTCAAAGGTGCCAAAGCCAACCAGCTGCACCTTTTCCCCCTTCTTCAGCTCCTCTGCCACGGTGTCCGTGAAAGCCTTCAGCGCTTTCTCCGCATCTTTCTTGGAGATTTCAGCCTTCTCTGCAACGGCAGCAATCAGTTCCGTCTTGTTCATAATATCTTCCTCCTGATAACTTCCGCATGCTACCTGCGGATTCTTAGTAAAATATAATCTCTTCTGTACAGTTTGTCAAGGAAATTCCTCGAAAAAACGTGCTTTGATCGGCCTAGGACCACCGTTTTATCTACAGTTCCCCGGCCCGCTCCCGGCGTTTGATCTCCTTCCAGAGCCCCAGCGCCTCCTCCGGCGTGGCGGCTTTTTCATCCCCAAATACATGGGGATGGCGGCGGATCATCTTCCGGCAGATCCCATTGATCACATCGTCCAGGGTGAAGGAGCCTTCCTCCTCCGCAATCCGGCTGTTGATGACCACCTGCAGCAGCACATCCCCCAGCTCCTCGCAGAGGTTTTCCCGGTCCCCGGAATCCACCGCCTCAAAGACCTCCTGGGTCTCATCCGCCAGGCACTTTTTCAGGCTCTCAAAGGTCTGGGCCCGATCCCAGGGGCAGCCGTCCTCGGAGCGCAGGTCCGCGATAATCTCCCGCAGCTCCTCAAAGGTATAGGAATCTTTCAGCTCTCGTTTGCTCATGCCATCAGCTCCTCCATCTCATCCAGCAGCCGGGCAAAGTACTCCAGGGCCCGGTCCACCGGCTCCGACGTGGTCATATCCACCCCGGCCATCTTCAGCAGGGAGATGGGGTCCGTGGAGCAGCCGCCCTTCAGGAACTGGAGGTACCGGTCCACCGCCGGCTGCCCCTCCTGGATAATCTTCTGGGAAAGGGCGATGGCCGCCGCAAAGCCGGTGGCATACTGGTACACATAGAAATTATAGTAGAAGTGGGGTACCCGCGCCCACTCGACGGCAATCTCCTCATCCATGTCCACCGCATCCCCGTAGTAGAGCCGGTTCAGGTCGTAGTACTCCTTCTTCAGGATGTCCGCCGTCAGGGTCTCCCCTGCCTCCGCCATCTGATGGATCTTCTCCTCAAACTCCGCAAACATGGTCTGCCGGTACAGGGTGGTGCGGAACTGCTCCAGGAAATAGTTGAGCAAATAGGCCCGCATCTTCTTGTCCTCCGTCTTGGAGAGCAGGTAGTTCATCAGCAGGGCCTCATTGCAGGTGGAGGCCACCTCCGCCACAAAGATCACATAGTCTGCGTACACCGGCGGCTGGTTGGCGTTGCTCAGGTAGGAGTGCATGGCATGGCCCATCTCATGGGCCAGGGTGAACTCGCTGTCCAGGGTATCCTTCTGGTTCAGCAGCACGTAAGGGTGCACCTTGGCGCCGCAGGAATAGGCGCCGGACCGCTTACCCTCGTTCTCATAGATGTCCATCCACCGCTGCTCAAAGCTCTTTTTCAGCACCGCCTGGTATTCCGGCCCCAGCACGGCCATGGCATCAATTACCTCGTCCCGGGCCTGGTCAAAGGGAATATCCACCTCCAGATCCGGCACCAGGGATACGTAAATATCGTACATGTGGAGCTCCTCCAGCCCCATCTGTTTTTTCCGGAAGGCCATGTACCGGTACATGGTATCCATATGGCGGTGCACCGAATTAATCAGCTGGTGGAACACGGAAACCGGCACCTCCGTCCGGTCCAGGGCCGCCTCCAGGCAGGAGCCGTACTTTCTGGCCCGGGAGAAGAAGACGTTCTGCTTCACGTGGGCGTTTAAGGTGGCCGCCATGGTGTTCGCAAACTTTCCGTACACTTCATACAGGTTCCGGAAGGCGTCCCGCCGCAGCTCCGCGTCCTGGCTGCGCATGAGGGTTCCGTAGGAGCCGTTGGTCAGCGGGTGCAGCTTGCCGGAGATGTCCTGGGCGCTGGGGAAGGTCAAATCCGCATTGGCCAGCACACTGTAAATCTGGTCCGGCGCATCCCCCAGTTCCCCGGCGGCAGCCAGCAGGGCCTCCTCCGGCTGGGAAAGGGTGTGGGCCTTGCGCCGCTGCACCACGTCCAGCAGCCGGCGGTACAGCTCCAGCTCCGGCTTTTCCTGATAAAACTTTTCCAAGGTTTCCGGGGTAAGCTGGGTAAGCTCCGGCGTCTCAAAGGCCATGGACTGCTGCCACTGGGCCAGCCAGCTTAAGATCTGCCCCTTCATCCCCTGATACACCGAATTCCGGGTATCCTCATCGCTCTTCAGGGAGGTGTAGACGTACAGCTGCTCCACCGCCTCCTCCAGCTTTTCTTTCTCCTGGAAGTACTCGTACAAAACCGCACCGGATTCTCCCAGCCGGCCCTGATACCGGGCCAGCGCCGGCGCTTCCGTTTTCAGCTTCTCAAAGGCTTCCCGCCAGGCCTCGTCCGACGGATACAGGTCCTCCGTGGACCAGGTATCCTCCCTCCGCTGTTCACTGCGCTTTTTAATCTTGCCATCCTGGGCCATATCCAACATCCTCTCTTCCTGTCCTTGTCCCCAAGGGCGTTGATTTCACGTTTCCCCTTCCCGCCGCTTCCCGGGCTTCCGCCGGTCGGCAAGGAGGGTACGGAAAAAGTGTACCACAAATGTTCAGACAGGACAACGTGTTTTGCCCCTATTCTTTCCACCTTCAGGTATAAAATTCCTCCATTTACAGATACTACTGGCACCAACGGAAAGTACAGTAAACGGAGGAAACTGCATTATGAAAGCAACAGGAATTGTACGCAGGATTGATGACCTGGGCCGGGTGGTAATCCCCGAGGAGATCCGCCGGACCCTCCGGCTGCGGGAAGGCACGCCCCTGGAGATCTTTACCGACCGGGAAGGGGAAATCATCCTGAAAAAATATTCCCCCATGGCGGAGCTGGGAGGCTTTGCCGCCCAGTACAGCGAGGCACTGGCCCAGGGCTCCGGGTGCATGGTCTGCATTACGGACCGAGACCAGGTGCTGGCGGTGGCCGGCGGCCTGAAGAAGGAACTGCTCCAGAAGCCGGTGAGCCGGGATCTGGAACGGCTGCTCACCGACCGCGAGGTGGTGATTGCCGTCCGGAGGACAAAGACTTTCTCACCGCCACGGACAGCGGCATGGAGGAGATTGCCGCAGAGACCATTGCCCCCATTGTCTGCGAGGGGGATGTGATTTGGGCGGTGATGCTGCTGAGCAAAGACGAGAAAGACCGCATGGGGGAGACGGAGAAAAAGCTGGCTCTGACCGCCGCCGGCTTTCTGGGCCGGCAGATGGAAGGGTAAGCCGCTGCGTAGCCTCACGCCCTCTACCGCGCCCCCAGATACTCCTCCAGGCAGACGCCCTGGCGGTGGATCTCCTCGGCGGCCTCCTTGCCCACATAGCGGTAATGCCAGGGCTCATAGGCGGTGCCGGTTATGTCCTCCTTGTCCGAAGGATAGCGGAGAATGAACCCGTATTTCCAGGCGTTGTCCGCCAGCCATTCATAGACCTGGTACCCGGCGGAGTGAATGCCGTCGGCGTTGATGTCCACCGCCAGCCCCGTCTGGTGTTCGCTGTAGCCCACCGCCGCCACCCAGCGGAGCGCCTCCTCCTTTGCCCCGGAGCGGGAGTAGCCCTGGCCCTCCAACTCCGCAATTTTTTCATCCATCAGCTCCTGCTGCCGCTTGGCGGTGCGGTATCCGGAGTCGACAATGGGATAGACCCCCTGGGCCCGGGCATCGTCAAACATCTGCTGCAGCTCCGGGTAGATGCGGGTATCCACCTTCTGCCCGTTGTAAAGCTCCGTGGTCTCAATCTCCCAGTTTTCCGGCAGGGCATGGTCGGAATTGACCAAAACCAGGTTCCACCCCTGGTCCGCATCCGCCGCCTGCCCGGCAGAGGAACCCCCGGGGTTCCTTTCGCCCAGCCTGCCTGCCACCCCATATACACGGTTGTCAAGCCAATCAGCACCGCAAAAGCCAAAAACCAGGCTGCATAGCGCCGGGCCCTGCGGCGTTTCGTCTTCCGTGCCATCTGTTACAGCCTCCTTCTTAGGAGCCTGTGGCTCCTGTCTATGCTATGATACCACAATGGCACCGGCACATATTAAGAAAGAGGGAGCTTTCTCCTAAGAATTTGTTATTTTTCCTTTACAATCCCATTTCCGATCCGCTTCTCCACTGGCATAAACCAGCAGCTATATGCCTGCCACTTATGAGCCCGGCCGGTCCCACACCATCCGGAACTGGGTGTGGAACGGCGCTTCCGGCGGCGTAACCAGGCAGATAGTGCCGCCGTGGAGCTCCACAATTTTTTCACAATGGAAAGCCCCAGGCCCGTGCCCTCCCCGGTGGTGCGGGCGCTGCTCCCGGTTACAAAGGGATCAAACACCCGGCGGCCCATGGACGGCGGAATCCCCACACCGTCGTCTGCCACCACCAGGATCACCTGCTCCCGCGTTTCCTCCAGAGAGACATAGAAGGTGGTCCCCGCCGGATTGTACTTCAGGGTATTTCCCAGCAGGTTTTCCAGCAGACGCCGGAACAGCCGCACATCCACCGAAAAAGGAATGGGCGTTTCCGGGATGTTCACCTCCAGGTGGAAGCCGCTGTTTTCCACCTCGCTGTACCGCTCCGCCAGAATCTCCTTGACCAGCTCCCCCAAATCCACTTTCTTCTTGTCCGGCCGGTACCCGGGGTGCTCCATCCGCACGTAGGCGAACAGGGAATCCAGCAGCCCGGCGGCCAGCTCCGCCCGGCCGCAGATGGTTTCCAGATACCGGCGCTGCTTTTCCCGGTACATCTCTTCCTTTTCCTCCTGCATGGCGGACAAACGGTCCACCAACTGGGAAAAGCTGTCCACGGTGGACTGGAATTCCACCGGGATGTCCGCGCTTTCCACCTGAAAGTCCTCCTACCCCCGGTAGGAGGCCATGGTCCGGTTCAGCGGCAGGATGGACTTTTTGATGTTGCGAATCAGCAGGACAACGGCAATCACTGCGGCAGCTGCCACCACCGGCACCGCCGCCAGCCACAGCTGGTTGGCGCGGTTGACCACCGCCTCGTATGTCTCCGCATTGATCTGCGGGGAAATCAGGACCACGGTCCGCTCCTCCCCCTCATCGGTCTGATAGGCGTACTTTTCCACGCTGGCATTGGAGTCGTAGATGCCCTGCACCAGGTTCAGCTCCTTCTCCGTCAGCGACTGCTTATCCGGGAACAGATCCCCCTCCACAATCTGGCCATCCCCGTTCAGCACACAGCTAGCCACCAGCTTGGTGGCGCCGGAATCCTCCGCCTGGAGCAGATAGATATAATGGAAGGTTTCCCCCCTCGGCGTCCGTCTTTTCATACACCGAGTAGGAACGGTCTCCATAATACGCATTAATCAGGCTCACATCCTCCCACCGGATATTTTCCCCAATCTCCCGGCTGGTGGCATAGACCGTCCGCCCCTCTCCGTCAAACACGAAAAAGCTGCACTGCCGGGAATGGATGAGAGGGATCTGGGAAAACTCTTCCGCCTGCAGCTCCTCCTCATATTCCAGCAGCTGGTCCATGGAGGGGAAGGCATTATCCGCTTGTAAAGGAAATGCAGGAACTGGTCCATGTCCAACTCCAGCTCCCCTACCTGTAGAACCGAAGACGCCTCCCCGCCGGAGGCCGCGTCCAGCTGGAACGCCCGCCGCAGCACCGCCTTCACCTGGGCCACCACCAACGGGTTAAAGGGCTTTTTGATGTAAGCGTCCGCCCCCAGGTTCAGCCCCAGCACCTCGTCCTCATCCATGGTCTTGGCCGATATCAGGATAATAGGAAAAGAAGTGTACAGGCGGACGGTCTTGATAAATTCGTACCCGTTCATCCGGGGCATCATCACATCCACCAGGGCCACCGAAATATCCTGTTCCCGCACAATCTTCAACGCGTCCATCCCGTTAAAGGCCGAGAACACCTGAAAATCATGGCTGTTCAGATACAATGTCAGAAGCTCTACAATATCTGCGTCATCTTCCACAATCAATACCTTGTACTGCAATCTGGCTCCTCCCGTTTTGGTTCTCCCCTCCGGCTGTGTGTCCCTTTTGGCCGGCGGCGCACGCCTTCATTATAGGGAAAACCCCTTGGAGGGTCAATAACAGAAAGCTTAAGAAACCTTAAGACTCCCTATAGGGAAAATGAAGAAATGCCCATTATACTGGATACCACTGAACAGGAAAGCCCACGGATTGCTTTGCGACTGGGCTTTCAGAGTAAATAAACCAAGGAGGTTTTCCTGGGTATGAAAAATGTTCTTTCTTATCTGGAAATGACGGCGGGAAGGTTTCCCGACAAAATTGCGGTGGTGGAGGAAACCGGCAGCTGCACCTACCGGGAGCTTCTGGAAAACAGCCGGCGGGTGGGCAGCGCCCTGGCCCAGCAGATGGTGGACACGGACCCGCTGTACGTTCAGTTCACCTCCGCCTCCACCGGCGTTCCCAAGGGGGTGGTGGATTTCATTGACTGCTTCACATCTCTGTTTGGGATCGGGCCGGAGGATCGGATTGGGAACCAGGCGCCCTTTGACTTTGACGTCTCGGTAAAGGATATTTACGCCGCCGTCAAAACCGAGGCTACTCTGGTGATCATCCCCCGAAGGCTGTTTTCCCAGCCGCTGGCCCTGCTGGATTTTCTCTGCAGCCACTGGATCACCACCATGATCTGGGCGGTCTCCGCCCTGAGCCTGGTCAGCGCCTTCCACGGCCTGGACTACAAGACGCCCCACAGCGTCAACAAGATCCTGTTCAGCGGAGAGGTGATGCCCCTAAGCATCTTCGGGCCTGGCGGGAGCACCTGCCAGACACCCTGTTTGTCAACCTGTACGGCCCCACCGAGGTCACCTGCAACTGCACCTACCACATCCTGAACCGGAACCGGGATTACGAGGACGGGATTCCCATGGGAAAGCCCTTTCCCAACGAGCGGGTGTTCCTTCTGGATGAGGAGGGACAGGAAATTGGGGAGGCGGGGTCACCGGGAGATCTGCGTGCGCGGCACCGCCCTGGCCCTGGGATACTACCGCGCGCCGGAGGAGACGGCCCGGCATTTTGTCCAGAAACCCGCTGAACTCCTGTTTCCCAGAAACCATCTACCGCACCGGAGACCTGGGCGTCTACCGTGCATCCGGCGAGCTGTTTTTCTGCGGGCGGAAGGATTTCCGGATCAAATACATGGGCCATCGGATTGAGCTGGAGGAGGTGGAGAAGGCCCTCCAGGAGACCGCCGGCGTGGAGCAGTGCTGCTGTGTATTCGACCAAAAACGGCTCTGGGCCTTCTACAGCGGCGGGCCGGAGGAGGACCAGCTCCGCCATCTGCTCCAGCCCCGGCTGCCGGCCTTCATGCTGCCCGGCAAGCTCCAAAAGCTGGACCAGCTCCCCCTGCCCCCCAACGGAAAGACTGACCGAAAAGCCCTGTTGGCACAGACAAGGAGGGAACCATGAACCCAGTGAATATACAAAAACTGTTATCCACTTACCAGACACCCCTGTATGTCTTTGACATTCCCACCCTGCTGGACCGTATTGCTGCGCTGCGGAGCCGCCTGCCGGAAAAGGTCTCCCTGTGCTATGCGGTGAAGGCAAACCCCTTCCTGCTCCGGCATCTCAGCGGCCCCGTGGACCGGTTTGAGGTTTGCTCCCCCGGTGAGCTGCGGATCTGCCATTCCCAGGAGCTCCCGCCGGAAAAGCTGGTGATCTCCGGTGTCGTCAAGGATCCCGGGTTCATGGAAAAGTGGGTGGGCTCCGAGCCATCGGTGTGCGCCTTTACCGTGGAATCCATGCAGCAATGGGAGCTATTCCGGCGCCTGTCCGGACAGTACCGGCGCCGGATCCCCGTTCTGCTGCGGCTGACCAGCGGCAATCAGTTTGGCCTGAGTGAGGAGGAGGTCCGAGGCATTGCCTGCCGCCATGGGGATGCCCCCTTCCTGGACATCCGCGGCATCCAGTATTTTTCCAGAACCCAGAAAACCTCCCGCAAGCAGCTCCAGCGGGAGCTGGCCTACCTGGATGGTTTTCTGGAGGCGCTCTCCCAGGAAAGCGGCCTGGAAATCCGGGAGCTGGAGTATGGCCCCGGCCTGCCGGTCTCCTATTTCCGCACCGATGACTGGGACGAGGATGCCTCCCTGGAGGAATTTTCCCGGCTCCTGCGCTCCCTGAACAGCCCGGTGTCCATCACCCTGGAGCTGGGCCGGAGCATAGCTGCCTCCTGCGGCTCCTACTATTCCCAGGTGCTGGACACCAAGAGCAACAACGGACAAAATTATGCCATTTTGGACGGAGGCATGCACCACCTGGTCTACTACGGCCAGTCCATGGCCATGAAGCAGCCCTTTTACCACCTGTTTCCGGAGCGGAGCACCGGGGAGGTGCGGAACTGGAACCTCTGCGGTTCCCTTTGCACCATCAACGACATTCTGGTGAAGCAGCTGCCCATGCAGGACCTGAAGCCCGGGGATGTGGTGATTTTCCGCAATACCGGCGCCTACTGCATGACCGAGGGCATCTCCCTCTTTTTGAGCCGGAACCTGCCCCAGGTGGTGCTGCGCCTTCCAGATGGCCGTCTGGTATCGGTCCGGGACCCGGTCCCCACCTACGTTCTGAACCAGTCGTCCTTCTCCCGGGGGTAAACCCGGGAAAGCGCTCTGTCCCAAGGGAATTTTTGTGACATTTCATCTCGATCGCCGGACGCCGCCCCAAACAGGGCC
>CAZSAF010000007.1:0-33052 GCA_964604605.1 uncultured Lachnospiraceae bacterium | reverse complement strand
CCCCCTCCAGCCAGGCCCCCTCCGGCAGTTCCTGGCGGCTGCTGAAAAACAGGACCCGTGGCTTTGCCTCCCAGGCAAACTCCCGCAGCCGCGGGTCCTCGTAGTTGAGCACGCACACATTCTCCGGCCCCTGGTTTTCCGCAATCCGCTCCTTGACCCGGGCATAATTTTCCATGGTCTTGTGCCGGTTCAGGTGATCCGGGGTAATGTTCAGAATGGCGCTGACCTGGGGGTGAAAGGCTTCTATGGTCTCCAGCTGGAAGCTGCTGACCTCCGCCACGGTGATGCTCTCCTCCGTGGTCTTTAACGCCTCCCGGGTGTAGGCGTTGCCAATGTTGCCCACCACAAACACTGAAGGCTGGTAATCGGCACAGATCTTTCCCGTGAGAGCCGTGGTGGTGGTTTTTCCGTTGGTCCCGGTGATGGCCGCCAGCCGCCCCCGGGCCACCCGGTACGCCAGCTCCACCTCGCTCCATACCAGAATTCCCGCCTGCTGCAGCTGCTGGGCCAGCGGCGAGTCCAGGGGGATCCCCGGGCTGATCACACAGCGGTCCACCCCCTCCAGCATCTCCGGCCGCAGCTCTCCCAGGGCCACCGTCAGCCTCTCCGGGCTGCCCAGCTCCTGGCGCAGGGCTTCCTCCTCCAGGCCGGCATTGCCGTCATATAAAACCACCCGGGCTCCCTTGGCCAGCAGCAGGCGGCAGGCATTCTTCCCGCTGACGCCGGCGCCGGCCACCAGCATCTTTTTTCCTTCTATCTTCATCTTGCTCCTCCTCGGTAACGGGGCCGCCTTTCCGGCAGCGCTCCGGTATAGGACAGGTGAATTTTACACGCCCAGATAGGCAACCAGGCACAGGATGGTGGTCACAATGGAGAACACCGCCACCACCCGGGTCTCCGACCAGCCGCCCAGCTCAAAATGATGGTGGATGGGGGCCATCCGGAAGATCCGCTTCCCGTGGGTGATCTTAAAGTACCCCACCTGGAGGATCACGGAAATCACCTCAATCAGATAGATAAAGCCCACCAGCAGGATCAGCAGCGGCTGCTGCAGCATCAGCGCCGTGGCGGACACAAAGCCGCCCAGGGCCAGGGAACCGGTGTCCCCCATAAACACCTTGGCCGGATATACGTTAAACAGCAGAAAACCTAGCAGGGCTCCCGCCACCGCCGCGCTGATGGGGGCAATGCCGTTGCCCTCCCCCAGAGCCACCACCGTGAAGAAGGTGGCCACCAGAATGGTCACGCTGGTGCAAAGCCCGTCCAGCCCGTCGGTGAAGTTGACGCCGTTGTCCGTCCCCAGCACCGTCAGAAACAGCATGGGGATATACAGCCAGCCCATATCCCAGTCCACGCCCAGAAACGGGATGTGGATAACGGTCCCCAGGCCCGAGTACCGGACCATATAGACGCAGAAGATCCCGGTGATCACCAGCTGCCCCAGAAGCTTCTGAACCGGGTTCAGGCCCTCCGAACGCTTCATCACAATCTTTATGTAGTCGTCCAGAAAGCCCACAATGCCAAAGCCCACCGTGAGAAACAGAATGGGCACAATCCGCGAATACCGCCCCACAAAGATCAGGGAGGTCACAATGACGCTGGCCAAAAAGGCCAGGCCGCCCATGGTGGGTGTCCCGGCCTTTTTCAGGTGTGCCTGGGGGCCGTCATCCCGCACCTGCTGCCCAAACTTCAGCTTTTTCAGAAACGGAATAAGCACCGGGCAGAGCACGGCGCTGACTCCGAAGGCGATCAAGACTGCTGCAATCACATCTCTGTTCATCTTTCCACTCCAAGTATGTTATTCGGGCTCTATCCCCAGGTACGGCAGCGCGTTGGCAAAGATCTCCGCCATCACCGGGGCTGCCACCGTTCCCCCATAGTAGACTCCCTCCAGCTCATCAATGGCAATGAGGCCAATGATCTGCGGATTGTCCGCCGGCGCAAATCCCAGAAAGGAAGAGATATATTTGCCGGAGCGCCGGGGAAGCTTTTCGGAGGTGGCGGTTTTTCCGCCGATGGAGTAGCCCTCCAGATAGGCCCGTTTTCCGGTTCCCTCCGCGACCACCTGCTCCAGGATGTAGCGCAGGGTCTCGCTGGTCTCCTCTGAGATTATAGACTCTTCTGTCTTATATGTAAAGGTTTTGATGACCTCTCCGTCATTTCCCAGCACCTCCACCCCCAGATGGGGCGTCACCCGTTTTCCCCCGTTGACCAGGGAGACTGCCGTGGTAATCAGCTGCAGGGGCGTAATCTGAAAGGACTGGCCGAAAGACACGGTGGCCAGCTCCACCTCCCCCATGTTCTCCATCTGGTGCATAATGGTTCCCGCCTCCCCCGGAAGGTCCACGCCAGTCTTTTCCAGAAGGCCGAACTGCTCAAAATAGGAGCAATAACGCTCCACCCCCAGCCGCAGCCCCACGTCTATGAACACCGGGTTGCAGGAATTCATGGCGCCCTGGAGGAAGGTTTCCGCCCGTGGCCGGCCACCTTGTGGCACCGGATCCGCCGGTCCTCCACCACCCGGTAGCCGGGGCAGTAGAAGGTGTCCTCCAGGCTCACCACCCCCTCCTCCAGGGCGGCGCCCATGGTGATGCTCTTAAAGGTGGAGCCGGGCTCATAGGTGTCGTTGATGCAGGCGTTCCGCCACATCTGGTTCAGCAGGTCCTGCTGATCCTCCGCCGTGGGCTCCCCCTCCGGCTCGTAGTTCAGAGTGAACGGATCGTTGATGTTGAATTCCGGCACGTTGACCATGGCCAGGATCTCCCCGTTCTGGGGTTTCATCAAAATGACGGACACCTGTTTGGCATTCTTCTCCTCCATCACTGCCTTGGCCGCCTGCTCCGCGTACTGCTGCAGGTTCACATCCAGGCTCAGCACCAGACTGTTGCCGGGGATGGGCTCCACCCGCTCCTTCGCCATGCCGGACAGCTCTACGCCGGTGGCATCGGTCATGGTCAGGTTCTTTCCATCCAACCCCTTCAGATACTCCTCGTAGACCACCTCCAGGCCAGGGTATCATAGGGATAATACCGCTTATAATCCTCGTCCACCTTCACCCCGTCCAGGCCGCAGGCCCGGATGGCGTCCCCGATGGTTTTGTCCACGTTGGTCTGGATGATCTCCCGGGAGGAGACCTTCTCCACCGCCTGCCGCACCTTGTCCTCCTCCAGGGAGAGCAGCTGGGACAGGGTCCGCACCACCTCCTCCGCATCCGTAATCTGGCTGTGGATCACCGAGACGGTGCACACGGTCCGGTTGGTGGCCAGCACATTGCCGTTCCGGTCATAGATGGTTCCCCGGGCCGCCTTAATGTCCCGCTCCCGCTGGTGAAGCTCCTCCGCCAGCACACTGTAGTGCTCCGAACGGGCAATCATCCGATAACCCAGGCGGACGATCAGGGCCAGAATGCCCAGGGCACAGATCAAAAACGCCCAGAGCATTTTCCGTTTGTGAACCACGCGGTTTCGACTCATAGCCTCTCCTCATATTCCCGTCAATCCAAGATATGAAGAAAGGGCGGATTTTATTCGTCTATTGGCTGTCCGGTTCCGTGAAATCTTCCTGGGAAGCGGTTGCCTCCTCGGAGGATTCTTCTCCCCCGCCGCCGGAATCCTCCGAGGGCGCAGGCTCTCCGCCCTCCCCGGTGCTCTCACCGGTCTCGCCCTCCTGGGAGGCTGCCGCCGACTCGGTGGGGTCGGTGAGGATGCCCTCGGTGGGGACATCCTCCTGATAGCTGGCGCTGGCTGTGGCCGGCAGCGTGTTACCCTGGGCGTCGGTCTCCGGGTTGGTGGGCTCCGCCGGCTCCTGGGGAGCCGTAGTCTCCGGCACATAGTCCGCGGAGGTGGGAATGCTCAGGTACGGCAGGATGACTTCCATCACCTTCTTCGCAATACCAATGGCCAGGGAGGAGCTGACACTGGTGGTCTCCCCCTCCGCCAGGTTCTTCTTGGTCGGGTTGTCCACCACCACATAGACCACCACCTCCGGGTTTTCCACCGGCGCAAAGCCCATAAAGGAAACCAGGTATTTGTGTTCGGACCGGGGATGCTTCTGGGCTGTTCCGGTTTTGCCGCCCACATCGTAGCCCTCAATCTGCGCCTCCGAGCCGGTGCCGGCCTCCACCGTCTGCCATAGGGCATTGCGGATAAACTCCGAGGTGGATTCGCTGACCGTCTCCCGCAGGAGGGTTGGCTCCACGTTCTCCACCACATCCCCCTCCGGGCTCAGGATCTGCTTGACCACATGGGGGGTATAGTAGGAGCCGCCGTTGATCAGGGAACAGAACGCCGCCGCCATCTGGACCATGGTGACGTTGTAGTTCTGACCAAAGGAGTTGGTGGCCAAATCCACCACCCCCATGTCTGCCGCCTGGTACACCAGGCCCGGGGATTCGCCCGGCAGGTCCACGCCGGTCTGCTGCCCAAAGCCAAACTGGCCTAGGTACTTGGTAAAGATATCCGCCCCCAGGATCTGGCCAATGGCCATCATGGCGTCGTTGCAGGAATACATCAGGGACTCGGTCAGGTTGATCCGGCCATGGCCGCTGGTGTTGTTGCAGTTGACCCGCACCTGGCTGCTGCCGCTGCCAAAGTCCTCTCCCCCGTCGCAGATATACTCGTCATCCTGCTGGATCAAATTTTCCTCCAGCCCCGCCGCCACGGTAAAGGGTTTGGCGGTGGAGCCGGGCTCGTAGGCCGACTGCACCGCAAAGTTGCTCCATATAGCGGCCTGGGCCTCACTTTTTTCCTCATCGGTCATGGCAGCCAGCTCCGCCTCGCTGTAATACGCAGAAAGGTCGCTGGGATTGTTCAGGTCGTAGGGCGTGCTGGTGGCCATGGCCAGAATCTCCCCGTTGTTGGGATTCATCACCAGAACCCCCACATTGTCCGCCGTGTACTCGGCGAGGAACTCGGCAATGTACTGCTCCGCCGCCTTCTGAATGGTGTAGTCGATGGTGGACACAATGGTATTGCCGCCAATGGCCTCCCGGGTCACCCGCTCCAGGTCCCCGTCTGTGTTGATATAGCCGTAGCTGCGGCCATCGGTTCCCACCAGCTGGTCATTGTAATACTGCTCAATGCCCCAGTTTCCCCGGCTGCTGTCGCTGCCGGAAAAACCCAGCACCGCCGAGGCCAGGCTGTTGTAGGGGTAAACCCGCTTGTACTCGGACTCAAACCACACGCCGGCCACCTGGGGGGTCTCATTTTTCCGGGCGGTTTCGTTGAATTCCTCCACGTAGCTCTCAAAGCTGTCCCGCTCCTCCGCGCTGAGCTGCCGGGCATAGCGGATATAGGCGCTCTCCGGGCGCTCCTGCACCAGGGTAGCCAGCTCCTCCCGGTTATAGCCAAAGCACTGGACCAGGGCATCCAGGGTCACATCCAGGTTCACCCCATCGTTGGCCAGCATAACGCTGGGGTCCAGAATCAGGTTATACACCTGTTCGCTGGTGGCCAGCACCGTCTGATTCCGGTCGGTGATGGTACCCCGTTGAAAGGGAATCACAGTGCTGCTGTAGTTTTGCTGGGACAGCACCACACGGCTGTAGTCCTCCCCGGAGCTTCCGGAGATGGACAGCAGCACAACGCTAAGAGCAAGCAAAGCCACCGCTACCACAACAAAGGTAAACAGCAGCTTTGCCTGCATATATTTCCGAAAGGTTTTCCAGCGGTTTTTCCGGCTGCGTTCCTTTCTCTCTTCAATCGGTCGGGATGTCTTCATATTGACGCACATACTCGCTTTCTGATTTGTCGTAATAGATCACCTGGTCATCGGAGGCATAGGTCATTCCCAGTTCTTCCGTGGCCACCTGATAGATGTAATCCAAATCCACCAGGGTGCTGATCCGGTTTTCCAGTGCGCTGTTGTCCGTCCGCAGGGACTGCAGCTGGCTCTCCAGCTGTCCAATGTTCTTCTGGCTGGAGGTGATGCCGGACTGGATCTGCAGATAGTTGACGCAGAGAAGCACCACGGCCACCGCAGCTGCCCCCATCACCACCAGGCTGGGCACATTCAGCTTCTGGGCCCGCTCCCGGTTTTGACGCAGCCTTGCCCGGCCCAGGGTTTTCTTTTCTTCCTGCCTTCTTCTCTGCCCGCCCTGTTCCTCCCGGCGGACGGTATTTCCCTCCACCACCATCCGCGGACGGGGTGTCTGCGATACCTGTTTTTTTACGTTTCCTGCCATACCAACCTCCTGGCCTGCCCTTCCCCGGGGCAGGGCTTGTCCCCCTTTGGGGGATTCCAACTTCCTTTTCTTCTCCTCTCAGGCAGCCTCATCTGCCTGCGTTTTCGGCCTCCTGTTTCTCGGCGGTCTTTTCAAACACCCGCAGCTTGGCGCTTTTGGCCCGCGGGTTTTCCTCCATCTCTTGCTTCGAAGGCAGAATGGGCTTCCGGGTGATAACCCGGCCCTTGCTTTTCCTTCCGCATACGCATACGGGAAAATCCTTGGGACAAATGCAGGGATTTTCCGCTGTCCGGAACCGGCTCTTGACAATCCGGTCCTCCAGCGAATGGAAGGTGATGACGCACAGTCGGCCTCCCGGCTGCAGGCAGTCGATCATGGCGTCCAGCGTCTCATCCAGCACCGTCAGCTCCTGGTTCAGCTCAATCCGGATTGCCTGGAAGGTCCGCTTGGCCGGATGGCCGCCGGTCCGCTTCATCTTCTGGGGGATGGCCCGCTCAATGGCCGCCACCAGCTGCTCGGTGGTCTCCAGCGGCGCCTTCTTCCGGGCCCGCACAATCTCCTGGGCAATCCGGCGGGCAAACCGGTCCTCCCCGTAATCCCGGATGATCCGGTACAGCTCCTCCTCGCTGGAGTCGTTGACCAGCTCTCGGGCCGTCCGGGTCTCCTCCCGGTCCATCCGCATGTCCAGCGGAGCCTCCACCATATAGGAAAATCCTCTCTCCGGTGTGTCCAGCTGGTAGGAGGACACCCCCAGGTCCAGCAGAATTCCGTTTACCTGCCGGATTCCCAGGTCATCCAGCACCTGCCGGATATTTCCGTAATTGTCCTTTACCAGGGTGACCCGCTGGCGAAACGGCTCCAGACGACGGGTGGCCGCCTCCAGGGCATCTACGTCCCGGTCAATGCCAATGAGCCTTCCTCCCTCTGTCAGCCGCTCCGCTATATGGAAGGAATGGCCGCCTCCCCCCAGCGTTCCGTCCACGTAGATCCCATCCGGCCGGATCGCCAGGTTCTCCAGGGACGGCTCCAGAAGGACGGATGTGTGACGAAACTCCATATCAGATTCCCAACCCTTCCATGTTTTCTGCGATCTCATCCATATCATCATACGTATTGGCTTCCGCCCAGCGGTTCTTGTCCCAGATTTCCACCCGGTCTCCCACGCCGGCCAAAACCACATCCTTTTCCAGCCCGGCAGCCGCCCGCAGATTGGCAGGGATCAGAATCCGCCCCTGCTTGTCCACCTCACAGAGGGTGGCGCCGGCCAGGAAATACCGGGAAAAGCGGCGCCCCTTGGGGTTGCTCACGGGGATTGCCTGAAGTTTTTCCTCGAAGTGCTTCCATGCTTCATTGGTGTAGGCGAACAGACAGCCGTCCAGCCCTTTGGTCACGACAAAGTTATCCCCCATCTCTTCCCGGAACCGGGAGGGGATAATCAGCCGCCCCTTGGCATCTATGGTATGGCTGTACTCGCCCATGAACATGGGATTTCACCTCCTTTTTTACCACTTCATGCTACTTTCACCCACTTTTCACCACCTAGTTATTATTCTAACCAACTTTTTTTGAAATAGCAACCCCTTTTTTGCATTCCCCGCCGTTTTTTCTCTATGGAAATTTTCGGTTTTCTTCTGTTTTTTTAAAATTTTCAAGGCACAAAAAAGGCCTTGCCGCTTTCGCAACAAGGTCTGGTGGGTCTTGGTTATCAATGCCCCATATATTGCGCGATCAGTTGATCCAGTTCCACACTCAGCCGGTAAAGCGTCTCTGCGTCCGCCTGTCGGTCAATCATCTCGCTGAGCTCTTTCCTTTTCTTTTCAATTTCCTGCTTCAGTTCTTCTCTATGATGCATGGTCTTCTCCCCGTTGTATTCCGTCTGTTCACTTTTGCCTGTCTTTATTGTAACCAAGTTCCCCGGAAATTGCAAACAGAAGCGGCAGGAAAGCATCGGGTGCTTTCGACAAAATTCACACCTGCGCGATTCCACCCCTTCCACCGATCCATTTGCGCCGACCGCAGCGAAATATATTGAAAAAAGGACGATTTTATGTTAGAGTAAAATTCTGCAAAACCATTGAAAATAAAGGAGTTATGAGAGATATGAAATTAGGAATCGTGGGGCTCCCAAATGTGGGCAAGAGCACCCTTTTCAATTCCCTGACCAAGGCCGGCGCAGAGTCCGCCAATTATCCGTTCTGCACCATTGACCCCAACGTGGGTATTGTACCGGTGCCGGATCCCAGGCTCCAGCTGCTGGGAGACTTTTACCACTCCAAGAAGGTCACCCCGGCTGTGGTGGAGTTTGTGGATATTGCAGGACTGGTAAAGGGCGCTTCCAAGGGGGAGGGGCTGGGGAACCAGTTCCTGGCCAATATCCGCGAGGTGGACGCCATTGTGCATGTGGTGCGCTGCTTTGAGGATCCCAATGTGGTACATGTGGATGGCAGCATTGACCCGCTGCGGGACATTGAGACCATTGACCTGGAGCTGATCTTCTCCGATCTGGAGGTGCTGGAGCGGCGGATGTCCAAAACCGGCAAGAGCGCCCGGATGGACAAAACCGCCGCCAAGGAATTTGCCATGCAGGAACGGCTGAAGAAGCATTTGGAGGACGGAAAGGACGCCATTCTCTTTGAGCGGGAGAATGAAGACGAGGATGCCTGGTTTGCCGAGTACAACCTGCTGACCGCAAAGCCCGTGATCTACGCAGCCAACGTGGGGGAAGGCGATCTGGCAGACGATGGGGCATCCAACCCCCATGTCCAGGCCGTGCGGGAGTATGCGGCCGCCCACGGCAGCGAGGTCTTTGTGATCTGCGCAGAAATTGAGGCGGAGATTTCCGAGCTGGACGACGATGAAAAGCAGGAATTTCTGGAAGATCTGGGACTGAAGGAATCCGGCCTGGACAAGCTGATTGAGGCCAGCTACCGGACCCTGGGGCTCATGAGCTTTTTAACCAGCGGCGAGGATGAAACCCGGGCCTGGACCATCCGGGTGGGGACCAAAGCCCCCCAGGCCGCCGGAAAGATCCATACCGACTTTGAGCGGGGATTTATCAAGGCGGAGGTGGTGAACTACCAGGATCTCCTGGACAGCGGCTCCTATGCCGGCGCCAGGGAAAAGGGCCTGGTCCGCATGGAAGGAAAAGATTACGTGGTACAGGATGGAGACGTGATCCTCTTCCGGTTCAACGTGTAAGGCACGCCGGAAAAGGCGCTGCGGAATCGAACAATACGAAGATACAAGGAGGAAGCAAATGGAAAAGGATCCCAAATACAGCGGTGACTGCCCGGATGGGGAGGATCTGGTGATGACCCTGGAGCTGGACGACGGAACCCAGCTGGAGTGCTCTGTGCTGACCATCTTCCCGGTGGACGGAAAGCAGTACATTGCCCTGCTGCCGGAGGGCCCGGACAAGGAGGAGGCCGATATCTTCTTCTACCGCTATCACGAGACCCCCGATGGGCAGCCGGTGCTGGACAGCATTGCGAATGACGATGAGTTTGAGGCGGTCATTGACCGGTATGATGAGATTCTGGACGAGGCAGAGTACGACGAATACGTGTCGGAGGAGGAGTAATCCTTCTCCTTTTCTTCTGCCCACCGGGAGCAGAAGCATGTGTAAGGCGGATACCGATTTTTTCTTCTCGATATCCGCCTTCTAAACTGCGTTGTCCATGGGACTAATCCTCCTTCTTTCCTGCAACAACTTGGTACCCTATTCAGTTTTCCTTTCTTTCCTCTTCCTTACCGCAATTGTTTCTGACCTCTACCTGCCGAATGTCGTCTCTGTGATATGTGGCCTCCCGGTTCTTCGCTTCCGTATTCTTCCTTCTTGGATCGCCCCTTTTGGAATGACCTTCTGATTTGGCTCTACTCTCTGGAACAATCCCTCAGCTGCCTTGCTGCCAACGCAACTGATCTGACTTTCCTCTTCGATCAAACCTTCTGGCTATATCCTCCTGGACCGTTCCATCCGGCTCCTTCCTCCGTGCTTCCCCCACACATCCACTTTTCACAGATTCCTTTGTCTCATCCGACTTTTCTTACGGTTAAGTACTCTCGGAAATCTATATGAAATGTACCTTGGTACATCCGTTCCGACTAGCGGAACAAAAACTTAATCCTTCGGTGGTCCGTACCTCCTTCTTGCAAGATTCATCAAAAGCTTCTGGGAATTCCCTCCGGTATCTCTGATACCCTTTTCTCTCTTCTTTTGATGGTTTTAGTATACACGCTTTGCAGGGATTTGTCAATTACTTTTTTGGATTTTTTTATTATTTTTTTTAATTGGTTTTTTGTTTATATTATATCTAATTTTTTAAACATTTTTATACAATTGTGTGTTCTCTATTTTTTGTCCCTACAACTGCCTGCGTTGTGCCTGGACAGCCGGAATTGTTGCAGGAATTCCGACTGTCCAGGGAAATTCCGCCGGCGCAGAAAGGCCTCCTTATGGAATTTCCCTCCAAAACCGCGCCCACCGGGTCAGGGGCGGCACCCGGTGATCCCGGACTTTGCCGTAGAGCACCCGGCACCGCCGGTACTCCTCCTCGTCCACCGGGTGGGGGCTGAACCAGGCCCGCTGGACCAGCGCGGCAAAAGCCTCCAGCTCCTGCCGGGAAAGCCCTTCCACCTGTTTTTCCGCCTGCTCCCCAAAGGCCGGATCCAGAAGGGAGCAGGAAGCGGACCGGACGGACAGAATCCGCTCTGTCTCCTCCCCCAGCGCCAACAGGGCGGCGCGCCGGTCCGGATTCAGGATCCGGCTTCTCCTCCGCTCTCTCCGCCGCTCTTTATACCACACCAAAACCGCTGCCGCCGCCAGCAGCACCAGTAGCACCAGCACCCCCGGGATCCAGCGGGTCCATCCGCTTCCCACCGCGCTCCCGCCTGTTTCCGGATCCCCGGCCGTCTCTGCCTGGGTCTCCTCCGGCGCCGCTTCCGTCTCCGCGGTGGTCTCCTCCGGCGCGCTCTCCGTCTCCGCCGGCTGCGTTTCCTCCGGGGTATCCGGCTCCTCCTCCGGCGCCGGTGTCTCCGTCCCGGCAGGTTCTTCCTGGTAAGAAACCGCACTGCCGCTGAAGTAAGGCGGGGTGGCCTCCACCGGGCACCAGGTCTGGCCCTCCCGGTAAATCTCCGTCCAGGCATGGGCATTCCGGTCCGTGACCCAGGCGGTCCAGGTGCCGTCCCCGTTGTCCTGGAAGTTTTCCGGGAAGACCACGTACCCTTCCACATACCGGGCCGGCACATTCCGGAGCCGGAACAACAGGGTGGCGGCGGAGGCAAAGTGGGTACAGTATCCCTGCCGGTTCTCAAACAGGAAATATTCCACAAAATCCCGCCCCTCCGGCAGGCTTCCGGGTGTCAGCGTATAAACCGCCGTCTCCTCCAGGTAATCCTGGATCTGGCGGATCAGCTGGTCTAGGTCATGGTCCTCCGGCCCCTGCGCGCGCCAGGCCTCCCACACCTCCCCCTCCGGGACGCCCAGATAGTGCTGTTGGACAAAGGCCTCATATTCTTCCTCCTCCGGCGTCCGTGCCCCTGCGTCCAGCCGGGCAGAAGCCGTCTGCCAATCCGGGTAAAACCGGAAGGTATCCTCCTGGCTGGCCCAGCGGCGCAGATACTGGTCGCTGACCATCCAGGCATCCTCCGGCAGCTCCGCCCCGTATGGAATATACAGATACTGGGAGGCGGCATCGTAGAGCCGCACGGTCATGGTCTGCAGGCGGGCGCCGGAGCGGGCCAGCCAATCTGCGGGAAGCTGCCACACCTCCTCCGGCGTAAGGCTGGCCTCCCGCTCCAAAAGGGAATCCGGCAGCGTCTCCCAGGCATCCCCGGTGTACTCGCTTCCCACATAGGCCTTGAGATACAGCGGGGTCTCCGGCAGCTCCGAAACCGTCACCCGCAGGGCAACCACCCCTGCGTCCGCCCGGTTTCCCTGGTTGTCCAGGTTCCCCCCGTTGACGCCTCCCGCCCGGGTGCTGTCCCCCAGCAGCGCATCCCAGTCTGCCAGCTCCTCCAGCCGGGCCCGGACCCAGGTTTTCATGCCCACTGCCCCCTGGTCCAACATCCCCTGTGTGCGGGGCAGCAGAAAAATGGAACAGAAAAGAAGCGCGATGCCCAGCACCGCCCCGGAGCAGGCAAGCGCAGACAGGGAAACCGGCCGGAAATTCCACCGGCACACACGGCCGATGCTGCGCAGCCCCCGTCCGCCGCCGGCGCTCCACCACAGAAACAACGCCACCAGATACCAGACCACCGCATAGCCCTGGGGCACCACCCCCATGGTGAGGATAGCAAACAGCTCCAGGCCCATCAGCACATGGGGGAAGGCCAGGGAGCTGAGGCGGATCAGGAAAAAGCCGCTCCAAAACAAAAGGATTCCCGCCAAAAGGATCAGAAAAATCTGGCAGCTTTCCTCCCGCAGAGCCGCCTGCTGCACCTGAAAAAGCCCTTCCAGTTCCGGCATCTCCGGCCCTGCCTTCCACTGGTTGAAGTAGGCGTTAAACAGCTGAATCCAGCTGTCCGCCGCCTGCCGGGCACCCAGGGAAAAGGAATCCCAGAACACAAAAAGGCAGAGGCCAGAGACCAGGGCGCCTCCCAGGGCCAGCCAGCCGACTGCCACCGGCAGGTGCCACAAAAGCACAGACAGCACCGAAAAGGCTGCCACCGCCGCCCAGAGGCTCCCCGGCCGGAAGGGCAGCTCCAGCTCCTGGGCGGCAAAAAAGAGGTTGCCGGAAACCAGCCCTGCCAGCAAAAGCATCTGGCAGAGCCATCCCAACACCCCGGTCGCTTTTTCCTTGCCTTTTTTCTGCATATACGGCCCTTTCTGTGGTTCGATCCTTCTGTTCCTCTATACCTCCAGCCCGCACCGGGCCAGATCCTGCTCCAGGTGCTCCACGGACAGCTTGCCCACCGGCGCCTCTCCGTAGTACAGCTCCAACTCCAGGTTGACCCGCAGGATTCCCGCATAGCGGGGAATCAGCCGTTCCCCCCGGCAGACCTCCCAGAGATCCACCGGATCCTGGTACAGGTCCGCGCGCATCAGCCGCTCCCCCGCCTCGTACAGCTGCTCCAGCTCCTGGATCCGCTTCCGCTGCAGCTTCCCCGCCGGAGGCAGGTACCAGCCCAGCTCATGGCAGCACCCTTCTAACACCAGCGCCTGGCTCAGGGAGAGCACGGTGGTCAAAAACGCATCGCACTGGGCAGCCGTGGCCCCGGCAGGCCTCCGCAGATCCGCCAGCAGCAAAATCCGGGGGGTCTCCGGCAGGCTCAGCTCCCGGACCACCCAATTTTCCGCCCGGGCAGACAGCTTCCAGTGCACCTGCTGCAGCCGGTCCCCCGGCTGATACTCACGGAAGCCAAAGACCTCCGCCGGGTCATCCCCCGGCTGGCTGTCCGAGAAGACATCCCCGTCCATCCGGAAGGACCAGGTGCGGCCGCTCACCGCCACTTCCGCCGGCAGCAGCCGGGGAAAAAGGCAGAATTCCCGCCGGACCCGCAGCCGTTTTCCCAGAAAGAACAGGCCCAGATAGTCCCAGAGGCGCAGCCGGTCCGCCGTCACCACTGTGCGCCCGTAGGGAAGCTGTCCCAGATTCAGCCGGATCTCCTGGGTGCCCCGTGCTCCCACGGAGAAATGGTTCCAGCGTCTCCGATGCTGCCCGCTCCAGGGGTGGAGGATCTCCGTCCGCACCGCCAGCCGCAGCAGAGGCAGGAAGCCCCGGTTTTCCACCAACAGCCGGAAGTTTTCTGCCTCCCCCTCCATCCGGGTCCGCAGCCCCAGCCGCTGCACCGGCAGCAGGAGCAGCTGCAGCAGGGGAAAGATCAGCTCCAGCAGCAGCAAAAGCAAAAAGGGCTCCGCCGCATACATCACCAACAAATATCCGGTTCCCGCCACCAGAAACAGATAAGCCAGCCAGTTTTTCACGTTATCTCTCCCGCAGCACCTCCCCCGCCACCTTCCGCAGCACGCCCCGTATCACATCCTGCACCAGCACTCGGGCCGCCCGGGCCCGGGCGGTGAGAATCAGGCGGTGCACCGCCGTATCCGGGAACAGGCTGCGGACATCCTCCGGCAGCACATAGTCCCGGCCGTTGAGGTAGGCCGCCGCCTTTGCCAGACGGCAGAGGGCCAGGGTGGCCCGGGGGCTCATGCCCAGCTGCAGCTGCGGGTGGCTGCGGGTGGCGCCGGCCAGCGCCGTCATATACTGCAAAATGGCGTCATGGACAAACACCTGCTCCACCTGCTTCTGCATGGCCAGCAGCATCCGGGCGTCCGCCACCGGCTCTACCCGGTCCAGCGGGTTGCCCTGCTGGCGCTCCCGCAGAATCTCCACCTCATTCTCCGGCGCCGGATAGCCGATGGTCAGGCACACGGCAAACCGGTCCAGCTGGGAATCCGGCAGCAGCTGGGTGCCGGCGGAGCCCACCGGGTTCTGGGTGGCAATCACCGTAAAGGGCCGGGGCACCGGATGGGACCGGCCCTCCAGGGTCACCTGCCCTTCCTCCATCACCTCCAGCAGCGCCGACTGGGTCTTGGGGGAGGTGCGGTTGATCTCATCCGCCAGGAACAGGTTGCACATCACCGGCCCCGGCTGATAGTGGAACTGGCCGCTTTCCTTGTCATACAGATAAAAGCCGGTGACGTCCGAAGGCATCACATCCGGGGTGAACTGCATCCGGCTGCTGGAAAGGCGCATGGCTCTGGCAAAGGCCAGGGCCAGGGTGGTCTTTCCCACACCCGGAATGTCGTCCATCAATATATGGCCGCCGGACAGCATGGCAGTCAACACCTTCTGAATGCAGGCATCCTTCCCCTGGATCACCGGCTTCACTTGTCCGATTATCTCCCATGCTTTCTGATATCCTTCCATAAGACCTCCTGCTTCTATCCTAACACAAAAGCTTTTCTCTATTTCTTACGATATTCTTACCCTTTTTACTCCTGCTTCATGGTTTCCCGGCCCGGCGCTCCGCCGCCTGCACTGCCTCCCGTCCCACCAGTTCCGTGACAAACCGGGAAACTTCCTGGGGCTTATGGTAGTGCTCCCGGGCCCAGTACACATGCAGATGGGTCTTGGCCCGGGTGGCCGCCACGTAAAACAGCCGCCGCTCCTCCTCCAGATCCGCCTTGCCCTGGGCCTTCTTGTAGGGGGTAATCCCCTCGTTGGCGTCCAGTATGTAGACCACCTGGTATTCCAAACCCTTGGCGCTGTGCATGGTGGAGACACTGATGCCGGTGTGCTGCTCCTGAGCCTGCTTCTGTTCCTGCAGCTGACGGGTGTATTCCCGGATGTGCTCCAGCCACTCCGGCAGGGTGCGGAAGGGACGGGCCGCCTCCTCCAGCTCTTCCAGGATCTCCAGCAGCTCCTCCGGCTGCATCCGCCGGTACTGGGCGTACTCCTGCAAAAAGCCGTTGTAGCCCACGGTCTGGCGGATATAGTGGATGGCCGCCGCCGGGGCCATGCGCTCCAGCACCTTCAGGTCATAGTCCAGCCGGTCCAGCTTTTCCTCCATCCAATCCTTGCCCCGGTACCATTCCTTCAAATGCTCCAGATCCAGCTCCGGCTGGTCCAGCGCCGCCCGGTGCACATACCGCTTGGGCCGGTTGATAACCCGCAGGAAATCCCCCCGTTTCCGGCTGCCGTGTGCCAGAAACAGATAGGTGAGGATATCCCCGGCAATCCAGTGTTCGTAGAGATTGGGCACCAGGTCCCGCACCTGAAAGGGCAGGTTCATCCGCAGCAGCTGCTCCACCATCCCCCGGGGGTTCTGGTTGGTCCGGAACAGCAGGCCCATCTCCGCATAGGGGATGCCCTGCCGGTGGTACTCCTGCAGCTCCCGGACCACCTGGCGGTTTTCCTCCGCTGGGTTGGGGAAGGCCTTCACCTCCAGCGTCCCGCCGGGGCCTGCCGCCGCGGAGAGCTCCTTGGGGAACCGGGCTTCATTGTGCATCACCAGCTGGCTGGTGGCCCGGACCAGCTCCGGCCGGGACCGGTAATTCACCGACAAAAGGATCTGCCGGGCCTCCGGATAGTCCTTGGGGAAGCCCAGCATGATCTCCGGCTTGGCCCCCCGGAACCGGTAGATGGACTGGTCATCATCCCCCACAATAAACAGGTTGTTCTCCGGAGCCGCCAGCAGCCGAATCACCTCGTACTGGATCCGGTTGATGTCCTGGAACTCATCAATGAGAATATACTGGAACTTCCGCTGCCAGGCGGCCAGGATGTCCGGCCGGGCCCGCAGCAGCTCATCGCAGAGCCGGAGCATGTCATCAAAATCCAGCAGGCCTGCCTCCCGCAGCCCCGCCTCATATCCCCGGTAAAAAGCCCGGAACACATCCTCCGGACAGTTTTGGGAATAATAGTGGTCCGGGTCCACTCGGTCTCCCTTGACCCGGCTGATTTCATTGGAAATATCCGCCAGAAATTCCGCCTCATCCTCCACCTGAGGCCGAACCTGGGCAAACACCTGGCGCAGCAGCTCCTGCCGCTTCTCCGGGCGCAGAATGTGGCTTCCATTATAATGGTAAGCGTATTTCAGAATCTTAAAAAAGACAGCGTGAAAGGTGCCGAAGGTCACCGGCGGCGCAGCCCCCTCCATCAGGCGGAGGAAACGCTCCCGCATCTCCACGGCAGCCGCCTTGGTAAAGGTGATCACCAGGATCCGGGAGGGGTCCGCCCCCTTTTGGAGCAGCTCCCGGACCCGGTGGGTGATGACCGTGGTCTTCCCGGAGCCGGGACCGGCCAGCACCAGGGCCGGACCGGTCCCCCAGGAAATGGCTTCTAATTGTGCTGGATGGAATGGCATAGCTTTTCAATTCCGATCCGGATCCGGCGGAGGCTTTCCTCCTTGCCCAGGATCTCCATAATCTCGTAGGCGCCGCCCGGCGTCATCTGCCGGCCGGATACCGCAGTACGCAGAGGCCAGAGGGCCTGGCCGTTCTTAATCCCCTTCTCCGCCACGTAGGCGGCCACCAGCTCCTGGACCCGCTCATGGCCCATATCCGGCAGCTGCTCCAGCCGGGGCAGCAGGTCCTCCAGGGCCTGCAGGGAATTTTCCGGATTGGTCTTCATCTTCTTGTGGGTGTACATGGCCACATCGTAGTCCGGCAGCTCCTCAAAGAAGGCGATGGGCTCCGCAATATCCGGGAACACCTCAATACGGGTTTTCATCAGGTCCGCAATGGCCTTCTTGTCCACATCCCGCTTCACCACCGACTCCACCACCGGCAGGGCCCGGGCATAGTACTCCTCCGGGTCCATGGCCTTGATATACTCCCCGTTCATCCACCGGAGCTTCTGCATGTCAAACACCGCCGGGGATTTGCTGATGTGGTGGTAGTCAAACACCTGCACCAGCTCCTCCAGGGAATAAATCTCCCGGTTTTCCTCCGGGCTCCAGCCCAGCAGGGCCACGTAGTTGACCACCGCCTCGTTGACAAAGCCCTGGTCAATGAGATCCTCGTAGGAGGAATGGCCGCTGCGCTTGGACAGCTTTTTGTGCTCCTCATCCGTGATCAGCGGGCAGTGGACGTACACCGGCTCCTCCCAGCCAAAGGCCTCGTACAGCCGGGTGTACTTGGGGGAGGAGGACAGGTACTCGTTGCCCCGGACCACATGGGTGATGCCCATCAGATGGTCGTCCACCACGTTGGCGAAATTGTAGGTGGGGTAGCCGTCGGACTTGATGAGGATCATATCGTCCAGCTCCGTGTTGGGCACCGTGATGCTGCCGTAGATTTCATCGTGGAAGGTGGTGGTTCCTTCCCGTGGAATATTCTGCCGGATCACGTAAGGTTCTCCGGCATCCCGTTTCCGCTGCACTTCCTCCGGGGACAGGTGCAGGCAGTGCTTGTCATACACGGAGATTTCCTTCCCCTCCACCACCTGGCGCAGGGAGTCCAGCCGCTCCTTGGTGCAGAAGCAATAGTAGGCCTCCCCTTTCTCGATGAGTTTTTTGGCGTACTCCAGGTAGATGCCCTGGGCCTGGCGCTGGCTCTGGATATAAGGGCCCACGCCGCCGTCCTTGTCCGGCCCCTCGTCGTGGACCAGACCGGTCTTCTCCAACGTCTGGTAGATGATGTCCAGGGCCTCCGGCACGTAGCGCTCCTGGTCCGTGTCCTCAATCCGCAAAATAAAATCGCCTCCCGCGTGTTTGGCAATCAGGTAGGCGTACAGGGCGGTCCGCAGGTTTCCCACGTGCATCCGGCCTGTGGGGCTGGGCGCGAAACGGGTACGAATTCTATCAGCCATAAAGAATCTCTCCTCCATTTTCACAGCATGCCAACGGCCGAAGGGACTTGCTCTCCGGCCGAAAGGGCGTATGCTTGCATTTTACCCGCCGGGGCGGGCAACTCTACTGGCAATTATAACATGTCCTGTAGGAAAAAGCAAAGACTTCGTGGTTCTTGCTTTTTTCCCGGTGGGTTGCTATACTAGAAAAAAATCCGAACCGGGAGGAATTATGTCTGATTTGCTGAAAAAAACATCGCCGGAACCGGTCTCTGTGGTGGATGACCTTGACATCACGGAATTGGTGGAGAACGCCCCCCTCTTTATTGACCAGGCCATCCAGTATCAGGAAATGATGATGATGTACGACTGTGCCATCAAGGAGGTGCGCACCAAGCTGGAGGTCCTCAACTCCGAATTTTCCGTCCGCTACCAGCGCAATCCCATTGAATTTATCAGCAGCCGGATCAAAAAGCCGGTGAGCATTGCCCGCAAGCTGCGGAAGCGGGGCTTCCCGGTCAACATTGCTTCCATGGAGGAGCATCTGTCGGATATTGCCGGAATCCGGGTAATCTGTTCTTTTATCGATGACATCTACGCCATTGCGGACATGCTGACCCGCCAGGATGACCTGAAAATGCTGGAGCGCAAGGATTATATCCACAACCCCAAGCCCAACGGCTACCGGAGCCTGCACCTGATCCTAGAGGTGCCGGTATTCTTCTCGGATCACAAGCGCTGCCTGAAAGTGGAGGTGCAGATCCGCACCATTGCCATGGACTTCTGGGCCAGCCTGGAGCATCAGCTGAAATACAAAAAGACCGTGCCGGACGAGCAGGCGATCATCCAGGAGCTGAAGGAGTGCGCGGACACCATCGCCGCCACGGACCAGCGGATGATGGCCATCCGCAACCGGATCCACAGCACGCCGGACCACTCGGAAGAGGGCGGCGGCCAATGAGAAATCGACGAAAGAAGGAACCATCCCATGCCCACAGATGAGGAATTGTACCGGCTCTCCGAACTGTTCAAGCTTTTTGGAGACCAGACACGGATCAAAATTCTCTACACCCTCCTGGAGGGGGAGCGCTGCGTGCAGGATATTGCCGACCACATCGGCATGTCCCAGAGCTCCGTCTCCCACCAGCTGCGGATTCTGAAGCAGAGCCAGCTGGTCAAGTTCCGGCGGGAAGGCCGGACTGTCTACTACTCCCTGGCGGACGCCCATGTGTGCACCATTATCAACCAGGGACTGGAGCATATTCAGGAATAAAGGCCGGATCCCGCTGGCCCTTTTTCCCTCTCCCATCTTCATGCCCATGATTATCGGGGAAATCCGCCGGTATCTCCGGGACAACAACAGCATCCGGGTCTCCCGCTCGCTGCGGGACATCGCCTACAAGGCCATCTCCGCCAAGGAACAGATGACCAAGCAGAACCTCCGGGAACCCTCCCTCAGCGAGATTTCCCATGAGATCGGCGTAAGCACAGAAGAGATCACCCGGGCGCTGGACGCCATCCAAAGCCCGGTGAGCCTCTACGAGCCGGTGTGCACCGAAGGCGGGGACGCCCTCTATGTGATGGACCAGATCAGCGACAAGAAGAACCGGGAGGACAACTGGGTGGAGAACCTGTCCCTCAGCGAGGCCATGCGGCGCCTGCCGGAGCGGGAGAAGAACATTGTGCACCTGCGCTTCTTTGAGGGGAAAACCCAGATGGAGGTGGCGGAGGAAATCCACATCTCCCAGGCCCAGGTGAGCCGGCTGGAAAAGAACGCCCTGAACACCATGAAGAACTATTTGGCCTGAGGGGACCGCCCGGCAGCGGAGCGGCCCGGCCTGGGAAAAACCGCCCGGCAGCGTGGGAAACACACGGCCGGGCGGCTCTCTGTAAGGATTCTTCTCTGTAAGGATTTATAAAGCGTGGACTGCCAATACCATCTTAGGCCAGCAGTTTCCAGAGCTCGTTGACAATAGCAACCGGAATCTGTCCCGGCGCGCTGGCGGCCTTGCCCACCACAAAGCTCATATCCGAGCCGTACAGGTCGCCGATGACCCGGGAAATCTTGCCCACATCGCCCATGGACATGGTGATCATGGGCAGGTCCACCGCCTCGGTTCGGGCCCGGTAGGTGGCCTTCATCAGCGTCAGCACATCCAGGAAATCCTTGGGCATAACGGCCAGCTTGGGGATGTCCGCCCCCAGGTCCTTCTCCTCAATGAGCTTGTTGTAGATGAACTCCTCGGAAGGGGTCTCGGTGAAATTGTGGAAGGACAGGATCAGCTTGGAGCCGGCTGCCTCCACCGCCGCCTTCACCTGGTCAATGAAGGATTTCTCATTGCAGGCTTCCACGTCAATGATATCCGCATAGCCCGTCTCCAGCGCCGCCTGGATGGTAGCCAGGCGCACCTCCTGGGGATACTCCTTGAAGCCGCCCTCGCATTTATGACGGAAGGTAAAAATCACCGGGATATTCTTCAGGCTGGGGCCGATCTCCTGCAGGACTTCCTTTATCGCCTGGGGATCCCCCGCCTGGTCATAGTGATCCACCCGCCACTCAATGACATCCGGGTTCAGGTCGGCCACCATCTTGGCCTCCTCCACCAGTGCCTCCCGGGTGGCAGGGATCATGGGGATGCAGGACAGATTTTTGTCTCCGCCGAACACCTTTCCTCTTACTTCTACCTTTACTTTGCTTTCCAGTCTCATTTTTCATGATCTCCTTTGAAAAGATTGGATATATGAAAATTTCTTACCTCTATTTGTATCACATCCCCGGGCAAAAATCCAATGTTTTTCATAAATTATTAGCTGTTATTTTTTTCATATAATGTTTTTTCCCATGAAAACGGTTGTTTTCCCGCATGATTGCCCCCAAAGTCTTGCATTTCCCCCGGGAAAGCTTTATGATAACGGAAGAATCGGAGGTGTTTCCATGAATCTGCAGCAGCTTTACTACTTCAAGACCATCGCCGAGCTGGAGCATTACACCCAGGCGGCCCGCAAACTGAATATCTCCCAGTCCAGCCTCAGCCATTCCATTACGGATCTGGAGAAGGAGCTGGGGGTTTCCCTGTTCATCCGCCAGGGGCGCAATGTGCGGCTCACCAGCTGCGGGGCCTTTTTCCTGGACTATGTCTCCCGCTCCCTGGAGATTCTGGATGAGGGGCGCTCCCGGCTGCAGGATTTCATCAGCCCGGAAAACGGCATGATCTCCCTCAGCTATCTCAGCTCCCTCAGCGGCTTTGTGCCGTTTCTGATCTCCCGCTTTTTTGAAAAGACTGGCAAGGTCCAGAACCATTTCCGCTTTGACCAGCTGTCCACCCCCACCATTGAGGAGTTTCTGCTGGAGGGGAAGACGGACCTGGCCTTCACCACCCCCTTCGACCACCCGGAGATCGAATCGGTGAAGATCGGCAACCACCAGACCATTCTCATGGTCCCCAAAGACCACCCTCTGGCAAGGCAAAAATCCGTGGACCTGAAAACCCTGGAGGGGGAAACCTTCATCACCTACCACCCCCAGTGCCAGATCCGCAACTACATTGACCAGGTTTTCCAGAGCGTGGGCCTGCGCCCCCGGATCTCCTTTGAGGCCTTTCACGACTCCATTATCCTGGGCGCCGTGGCGGCGAACTTGGGCATTGCCCTGATGCCGGAGGCTGCCGCCGATGTCTCCACCTACAACACCGCCGCCCTGGCCGTGGAAAACGAGATCCCCACCCGGGACATTCACCTTGCCTGGGTGCGGAACCGGTATATGACCCCGGCGGTCAAGAATTTCCGGGACTTTGTCATGGAAAGCGGGCAACTGCTGGACGAGTACAAGACGCTGCGGAGCTGAAGGCTCCGCTTCTTTTTTCTTTCAAATTTCCTTTGGGAATTTTTCACACTTTCGGTATTGATTTCTTCTCTCTTGTGATGTAATATTAGTATATCTTACATGTGGTTTTGAATACCATGTTGTGTAATTTTGAATCTGCATCACAGGAGGTGTTTGTTATGAAAGCCGTTTTGAAGGATCCGGGAAGCGCCATCACCCATTTCATCGGGATGGTGGCGGCTGCTGCGGCGGCCCTGCCGCTGTTGGTGAAGGCTTCCCACCACGCAGGACGGGGACCGCTGATTTCCCTGAGTATTTTTATCGGCAGCATGATTCTGCTGTACGCCGCCAGCACCACCTATCACTCCCTGGATATTTCGGAGAAGGTGAACCGGATTCTCCGGAAGGTGGACCACATGGCCATCTTCCTCCTGATTGCCGGGACGTATACGCCGGTGTGCCTCTGTGTGCTGCCCCAGCCTTTGGGGTTGCGGCTCTGCCTTCTGGTCTGGGCCATTGCCCTGGCCGGCATTCTGATCAAGGCCTTCTGGATCACCTGCCCTAAATGGTTTTCCTCCGTGATCTACATTGGCATGGGCTGGGTGTGCGTGCTGGCCTTCCGGGAGCTGGTTGCCGTCCTCTCCCCGGCCGCCTTTGGCTGGCTTTTGGCCGGCGGCCTCATCTACACAGTGGGCGGCGTCATCTATGCCCTGAAGCTGCCGCTTTTTAACGCCCGCCATCCGGGCTTCGGCTCCCATGAAATCTTCCACCTGTTTGTCATGGGCGGAAGCCTTTGCCACTATATCATGATGTATCAGTTTATCGCCTGAAAAAGAATTCGTCTGAAGAAGGATTTACTAGGAAGGAGTTTGCCATGTCCACTGAATTTTGCTACTCTCATGAACCCGTTGTTCTGCAGTCCGTGGCCCTGGCGGTCCTGGCCCCGGGGCAGGGGCTTTCGGAAGCCCGTTTTCTGTGGGTGGAGCCCACGCCGGGGGAAAACCTTCCGGACACCGCACGCCGGACGCTGGCCGCTGAGACCGGCGCTGCCCGCTTTTCCCTGGTTCCCATTGACGTCTACCGGACCGAGCAGTCGGAGGGGGAAGCCTGGGGCCTGCTGTATCTGGCCCGCATCCACAGCTTCCGCTCCAATGCCCGGCTCAAAAAAGAACCGGCAGATCAGTTCCCGGGAATCTGGGCTTCTCTGCCGGTTCGGCAACGGTTCCTGGAAAAAATCCGGGAAACCGGGCTGGTTTCCGCCGGCAGCGAGACCGCCGGTCAGAACAAATTCTTTGACTTTTCGGTGCAGGCCCGCACCGCCTCAATTACGGCGCTGCGGTAGTTGTGCCGCTCCAGGGTCTGGACCGCCTCAATGGCAATGCCGCCGGGGGAGCAGACCTGATCTTTCAGCACGCCAGGATGGAGGCCGGAATCCCGGACCATCTTGGCGCTGCCCAGCACCGACTGGGTGGCAAAGCGGTAGGCCAGATCCCGGTGCATGCTGTCTGCCACTGCCGCGTCCGCCATGGCCTCAATGAACATGTAGACCAGGGCCGGCGCGCTGCCGCCGATGCTGCCTACCACATCCATCACCGATTCCTTCACCTCTATGGCCTGGCCGAAGGTGGCCAGAATTTTCATTACCTCATCAAATTCCTCCGGTGTGACAAAGGAATTCTTGCAGGTGCCAGTAACGCCCTCCCCCACCATCACCGGGGTATTGGGCATGGTGCGGACCAGCTTTACATCCCGCTCAAAGGTTTCCTTCACCCACTTGAGGGATTTTCCGGCTGCTATGGTCACAATCAGCTGCCGGTCAATCTCATAGCGGATCTCCGTGATCACATCCCGGTAATCCTGGGGCTTCACCGCCAAAAAGATAATGTCTGCCTCCCGGACCACCTGGCGGTTGTCCTGGGCCACAGAAATCCCCAGCTCCCGGTGGGTTTTCTCCAGCGTATCCCAGTGCAGCGCCGAAGCAATGATATCTTCCGGATCGCAGACCTTCTTTTTGATCATCTGACGAATCATGGCCCGGGCAATGTTGCCGCAGCCGACAAAACCAATCTTTTTCATCCGTGTATCCTGCTCTTTCTCTGAATTTCTGCACTGTTTTACCTGTTTTTCTGCACAGTGCTTTTTTATCCTACCATGAAACCGGTCGGTTTGCAAGATCCAACAGAATTTCCGGTTATACCTCCACGGTGATTTTCTCTTCCTCCCCGGTGACCGGCCCGTCTTCCCCGGTCTCCCGGGCCACCTCCTCCTGGATTTCCGCCATTTTTTCCGGATCCGGCACCGGCAGGTTGTCCAGGGATTCCAGCTGGAACCGCCGCAGGAACTCCTCAGTGGTGGCAAACAGAATAGGCCGGCCCGGCGCGTTGAGCCGGCCCGCCTCACAGACCAAGCCGTACTCCACCAGCTTATTCACCGCATGGTCCGAGCTGACGCCCCGGATCTTGGCAATTTCCTGTTTGGTGATGGGCTGCTTGTAGGCGATAATGGCCAGGGTTTCCATGAGCACATCCGTCAGCACCGGCTTCTTGGGCCGGGCGGCAATGCGGATCAGCGGCTCATAGCACTCCGGCTTGGTGCACATCTGGTAGCTGTTTTCCAGCCGGATAATCTTCAGGCCATGCTCCTCCCCCTGGTATTTTTCCATCATAGAGGCCACCAGGGATTCCACCATCGGCTCCGGCAGCTCCAGGGCCATGGCCAGAGTTTCCCTCTCCACCGGCTCCCCCATGGTAAACAAAATCCCCTCAATCATTGCCTCGTAATTCATCTTACGCTCCATTCCCCTCAATAATAATGTCGTCCCGGGTGCTGTCCTCGGTGAGGCGGATCTCCCCGGTCTTGATCATCTCCAGCACCGCCAGGAAGGTAACCACAATCTCCTCCCGGGAAACCCCCTGGTGCAGCAGCTGCCGGAAGGAGTACCGTCCGCCCCGGGACACCCGCTTCCGCACTGCGGAAATCCGGTCCCCAATCTGCACCGTCTCCCGCTCAATTTTGCCAAACTGGCTGCGGACCGGATCCACCTTGTCCGCCTGCCGCCGCATGGCCTCGTCAAAAATCGCCTTCAGCCGCAGCATGGTCACCCCCTCCAGCAGCTGGTCCAAATCCACCGGAGGACGGTAGCCGGCCACCTCCCGGGGGATGGTCGGCTCCTTAAACTGCAGTTTTTCGCTGCCAATCCCTTTATCCCGCAGCTCGCCGCTCATATACTTGAATTTCCGGTACTCCAACAGCCGTTCCACCAGCTCGGCCCGGGGGTCTTCCTCCTGGCCGTCCTCGTCCTTCTCCTTGGGCAAGAGCATTCGGGACTTGATGTCCAGCAGGGTGGCCGCCATCACCAAAAACTCGCTGACCAGGTCCAGATCCTCCCGGTCCATCTGGTTCATATAGTCCAGGTACTGAGCGGTGATCTCCACAATGGGGATATCGTAGATATTTACCTTATTTTTATCGATCAGATGCAGGAGCAGGTCCAGGGGCCCCTCAAACACTTTCAGCTTTACTTCCAGTTCCATTTTCTCTATCCTCTGTGCCGGAACGTCAGCATCAACAGCTCCGGCGGGTTGTTCAGCCGCAGGGGAATGGTGTGGGTCCCCAGGCCGACGCTGACAATCATCTGCCGCTCCCCTTTCCAAAACCGTCCCCGGTCATAGCGGGGGAAAGGCCGGTAGTAGGTGGACACCACCCCGCCCACCAGGGGCAGCCGCACCATGCCTCCGTGGAAATGGCCGGCCAGCACCAGGTCCGCCCCCCAGTCCGCATAGGCCTGGAAAAACTGGGGCGTATGAGCCAGGAGGATCTGATAGTACTCCTCATCTGCCGGCCCCGCCAGCTTGCGGATGGCCGCCGCCGTCAGCTTGGGGATCCGCAGCCCCTTCCGGTAGTAGAGCAGGGGAAGCTCCAGGCCGGTGACCCGGATGCCCTGCCGGCCTGTCCCCAGCACGGCGGACAGGTTATCCAAGAACACCACCCCGGCATTCTCCAGCTCCCGGCGGTAGCGCTCAAAGGTGTAGGAGTGGCCCTCCCGCTCCTTCTTCCAGCGGGACTCATGGTTTCCCATGGCATAGTAGATGGAGAATTCCCGGGCCAGCTCCAGCAGCAGCTCCCGGGCCTGCCGGTAGGAAAGCCAGGAGCTGAACCGTCCCGTATGCTCCGTAATCATATCCCCGGCCAGCAAGATCCGGTCCGGCTGCTCCTGCCGCAGGGCAGCAAGCAGCCGCTGGTTTTCCCGGCCCACGGCGCAGTCGTGCAGATCCGCCAGCACCGCCATCCGGTATCCGTCCATACGCTCCGGAATTTTCTCTGATTCCACCACATACTGTACTACTCTGAACCCCATGCCATTCCTCCCGCAGGCCAACCGATTGGAAATTAAGTTATTATACCATGCCCATACCCGGTTTGGCAACCATCCGGAAAGGCCCGGGCGAAGGCCGCCGGCGGAAGGGGCCGGCGGAAAGGAAGGGGCCAGCGGGGCCTGGCCGTCAGCAGCGCCTACAGCAGCCACTGGAGGGCAGCCTTCCGCAGATAGTCCAGGAAGCCGGCCTTCTCCACCGGCGCCTCCACGCTCTCCGGCAGCTCCAGCACCTTTTCCACCCCGGAAAAATCCTCCCCGGTGGTGCTCAGGTAGGAGAAGCTGTCCTTCCGGATCAGCGGCAGCCGCTCTTCCACACCCCCGGTGTCCTGGTACAGGCGGCAGGTGGCAAAGCCATACTCCAGCAGCGTCACCGCGTCCTGAAAGCGGACCCGGAAATCCGGCGCCGCCATGACCACCGCAATCAGGTCCCCCCCCCCGTCCTTCCGGGCGGTGGCAGAGACACAGTACTTGGCCAGGCCTGTGGAGCCGGTCTTCAGCCCCGTGGCGTAGGAGTACTGCTTCATCAGCTTGTTGGTGTTCACCAGCCCAAACTCGCTGCTGCCCCTGGAGGTCACGTGGGTAATGTTTTCCATCCAGATGGAGGTGTACTGGTAAATGTCCGGGTACCGGGTGATCAGCTCCCGGGACATGATCCCCACGTCCCGGGCTGTGGTCAGATGTCCGTCCATGTCCAGGCCGCAGCAGTTGACAAAGTGGGGGCCCGTCATGCCCATGCCGGCGGCCCGCTGGTTCATCTGCTCCACAAAGGCCTCCTCGCTGTCCCAGGTAAACTCGGCCATGGCCACACAGGCATCGTTGGCGCTGGCCACGGAGATGCACTTGATCATGGTGTCCACGGTCTGCTCCTCCCCCTCTTCCAGAAACACCTGGCTGCCGCCTATGGAGGCGGCGTAGGCGCTGACCCGCACCACGTCATCCTTCTGGATCCTCCCCTCCGCCAGGGCGTCATAGATGAGGATCAGCGTCATAATCTTGGTGATGCTGGCCGGATGCAGCGACTAGTCCGCATTGTTCTCATAGATCACCGTATCGGTGGAGGCCTCCAGGAGGATGACCGAAGGGGCCGAGAGGGAGAGGGTCCCTCCGGCGGCCTCCTCCGTCTCCGCCAGGGCGGAAGCCGGGCACAGCATCAACAGCAGCACAGCCAGGAAGGCACAGAGCAAAGATTTTCCTTTCATGAGAAATGTCCCATCCGTTTTTTACTATTTTAGTGGACGGTCTGCCCATTTATGCCAGGGCGGAGCCAATGGCTTGCGAAAACGCTCTTGGGAGAGGGATCCCGGTTTACGGGAACACCAGACGGAACAGGAAGCGGAGCAGATACGGATGGATCCAGGTCTCCGCCACCACCTCCAGAACCAGAATGCAGAATGGGGCAGAAGGCGGGGCAGCTCCCGGTTCTTGCTCAGGAGGATCTTTCCCAGCTGTAGCCAGCCGTAAATCAACAGCAGCCCGTGGGGGAACAGGGCCATAAAAAACACAAAGATGCTAGAAATGCCGCCGGAAAGAAGGCAGGCCGCCCAGAAGGAGCCAAAGGAAAAGGCCGCCCAGAGAGCGTACAGGCGCAGGGCAGAAAGCCGCCACCGGGTAAAGCTCAGGGCCACCATCAAAAAGGCCGGCACCAGGCGGCTGACCAGCAGGCTTCCAAAAAGCCGCTGCAGGTCCCAGCCGCCGGCCAGTATGTATTCCCGGTAGGAAGAGGAGAGAATCCCGATCTCCCCCACATAAGGCCGGCCGGGAAAGTTTGCAAAAATGGCCCCTGCCGCAAATCCCACGACAAGGGCCATTGCCATTTGCTGCTGTACGGTAAACCGCTTTTCCAACATGTTGCCCTCCCTGGAAATCCTTTTTTCATTCTATTCCAGGGATGCGGGGGATATGACCCCCTCTCCGGCTCCGCCGGTCAGGCCTCCGACTTTCCCTGCTGGGCCAGCCATGCCTGGTAGGCCAGAATTCCCGCCACCGTCTTGGCATCCCGCAGCTCTTGCCGGAAGATCATGCCGCACAGCTCCTCCAGGGTGTAGGCCTCCACCTCAATCTGCTCATCCGCATCCAGGTGCTGCTGGGTTTTCTCCAGGTTCCGGGCCAGGTAGATCTCAATCAGCTCGTTGCAGAAAGCCACCGTGGTATTGACCATAATCAAAAACTCCAGGTCCTGGCTGCGGTAGCCGGTCTCCTCCTCCAGCTCCCGCTTGGCGCAGAGCACCTTGGGCTCCTCCGGCGCGTCCACCTTGCCCGCCGGCAGCTCCAGGGTAAACCGGTCCAGGGCGTTCCGGTACTGGCGGACCATCAGGATTTTTCCGTCCTCCCGCACCGCCACCACCGCGGCAGCCCCGTCATGAGCAATAAAATCCCAGGCCTCCGGCGGACAGCCGGGGACCTGCACCGTATCCCGGTAGACCCGCAATACGGTTCCCGTGTAGGCCAACTCCCGCTTCAGACGCTGTACTTTCTCCATGATGTGCCTCCTTACAGGGTCTTCAGGAAGGACTCAATCCGGTCCAGGCCTTTGGCAATCTCCTCCTGGGAGATAGCGTAGGACAGCCGCAGATGGTTGGGGAAGCCAAAGTCCGTGCAGGGCACCACCGCCACCTGGTAGTCCTCAATGAGGATGGCCGCCAGGTCCGCCGCATTACCGATCTCCTTGCCCCGGTAGGTCTTGCCCACCACCTCCGAGCAGTCCACAAACAGATAGAAAGCGCCCTGGGGCTCCACCGCCGAGAGCAGCGGCAGGGAGTTGACCCGGTTATAGATATAATGGCGGCGCTGCATAAACGCCTCGTTCATGGTTTTCACCGTGTCCTGGGGGCCGTTCAGGGCCTCCAAGGCCGCCGCCTGGGAGATGGAGCAGGGGTTGGAGGTCTGGTGGCTCTGGATGCTGCCCATGAGGGAGGCAATCTCCTGGGAGGAACCGGTGTAGCCAATCCGCCAGCCGGTCATGGCATAGCTCTTGGAGACGCCGCTGACCGTGATGGTCCGCTCAAAAATCTCCGGGCTCAGGGAGCCAATGCTGACATGCTGTCCCTCCGCGTAAAACAGGTTCTCATACATCTCGTCCGACACCACAAAGAAATCGTGCTTCACCGCCACGTCCCCCAGGGCCTTCAGCTCCTCCGCGCTGTAAACGGCGCCGGTGGGGTTGTTGGGGGTATTCAGCACCAGGGCCTTGGTCTTGGGCGTCACCGCCGCCTCCAGCTCCTCCGCCGTCAGCTTGTAGCCGTTTTCCTTCCGGCAGGTTACCACCACCGGCACGCCGTCCGCCAGGCGGATAATCTCCGGATAGGTAAGCCAGAAGGGGGCCGGAATGATCACCTCGTCCCCTGGATTCAGAATGGCCTCAAACACGTTGGTCAGGGAATGCTTGCCCCCGTTGCTGATGACGATCTGGCTGGGCTTGTATTCCAGATGGTTGAACTCCCGGAACTTCCGGCTGATGGCTTCCTTCAGCTCCGTTGTGCCGGAGGCAGGGGTGTAGCGGGTCATGCCGGCGTCAATGGCCCGATGGGCCGCCTCACAGATGTTCTCCGGGGTGGGGAAATCCGGCTCTCCGGCGCCGAAGCTCACCACATCCTTGCCCTCCGCCCGCAGGGCCTTGGCCTTGGCGGTGATGGCCAGGGTTGAGGAGTTCTTGACCTTTTTTGCTTTCTCTGACAGTGTTGTAGGCATGCTGTATTCCTCCATCTTCTATAATCCAATTTTTACTTCCGTTTATTCTAGCACAAAAAAACCGGTGCGGCAAGTATCTATACCGATCTGCACACGCCAAACGCATGAATGTGCTTCCCGACTAAATCTATCAATTTTTAAAATTTTTACAAATTTATAAGTTCATTCAGATATTTTTCCGGATTTGTTCCTATCGCATACCGTTTCTTTTTCATGCTTAAAGGGCGGCTCCCCACCTCTGCTATCTTCAAGATATTCAGTGCCAGCTTCCGGATAATATTCAGGTTATAGGCTGCCTGTTTCTCTAACGTTGTCCCGGATAATCTGCCCGTTGGTCCTGGTCAACGGCTCTGGAGGCTGGTTCCCATATCCCTTCCGCAGGCGCTCCGCCGCCTCCTCACGGGTCAGCCCCTGATCCGGCTGCGGGTTCCGGCGCTCCAGGAGCTCTCTCTGTTCTGGCTTTTTTCTCTGTCTCATTCCGATTAAACTCCTTTGCTTTCCAAAGTGTATCAGAAAAAAGAAAAAGCCCCTGCCGGTTCCGGAGAAAAAACCAAAAAGAACATCGAAAGAACTTCGAAGGATCCCCGGGCCAATCCGGGAAACCGGGCCAGCCGCCGATTCTACCCAATAAAAAAGCTCCCGGGGATATACAATCTTCCCCAGAAGCTTTTCTTCTGTTCTTTGACAAACTTATTTGGCGTAATCCGTCACGCGGGACTCTCGGATCACATTGACCTTGATCTGTCCCGGGTATTCCAGCTCCGACTCAATCTGCTTGGAGATATTTCTCGCCAGCAGAACCATGTCATCATCGCTGATCTGTTCCGGAATGACCATCACGCGAACTTCTCTACCTGCCTGAATTGCATAGGACTTCTCCACTCCCTTGAAGGAGTTGGTGATTTCTTCTAACTGTTTCAGCCTGTTGGTGTATGTTTCCAGCGTCTCCCGCCTAGCGCCGGGACGAGCCGCCGAGATGGTATCCGCCGCCTGCACAATACATGCGATCAGGCTGGTGGGTTCTACATCCCCGTGGTGTGATTCCACCGCATTGATGACCACTGCGGATTCCTTATACTTTCTGCAGAGATCCGCTCCGATCTGAATATGGGAGCCTTCCATTTCATGGTCCAGACTCTTCCCAATATCGTGAAGCAAGCCGGCGCGTTTGGCCAGGCGAATATCCAATCCCATTTCTCCGGCCAGAAGTCCGGAGAGGTGTGCCACCTCTATGGAATGCTTCAGCGCATTTTGCCCATAGCTGGTGCGGAACCGCATCTTACCGAGCAGACGTACCAGCTCGGGATGGATCCCGTGAATTCCTACTTCCAGAGTCGCTGCTTCGCCCTCTTCGCGAATCATCGTCTCCACTTCTTTCTGCGCCTTTTCCACCATTTCCTCAATTCTGGCCGGGTGAATCCGTCCGTCCAGAATCAGCTTTTCCAGGGCAATCTTGGCAATCTCCCTTCTCATGGGGTCAAAGCCAGAGAGGACCACCGCTTCCGGCGTGTCGTCTATGATCAGGTCCACACCCGTCAAGGTTTCCAATGTGCGGATGTTTCGCCCTTCCCGTCCGATGATCCTTCCCTTCATCTCATCGCTGGGAAGCTGAACCACAGAGATGGTGGTCTCCGCCACATGGTCAGCGGCACATTTCTGAATGGCGTTGATGACATACTCCTTCGCCTTCTTGTTTGCCTCTTCCTTGGCCTTGGCTTCCATCTCCCGGATCATTTTGGCAGTGTCATGCTTTACATCTTCCTCAACAGTCTGCAACAGATAGGTCTTTGCTTGTTCGGAGGTAAGTCCAGAAATTCGCTCCAGTTCCAGCTTTTCCTTTTCCAGCAGAGCCTCTGCCTCCGCGTTCTTCTTGTTCAGGCTTTCTTCCTTGGCCGCATAGCTGTTCTCCCTGCGTTCCAGGGACTCCATCTTCTTGTCCAGATTCTCTTCCTTGCTCTGGAGACGGCGTTCCATTCGCTGCAGTTCCGCGCGGCGTTCCCGGCATTCCCTCTCCAGGTCGTTCTTTGTCTTCAGGGATTCTTCTTTTGCCTCCAAAAGAGCTTCTCGCTTCTTGGTTTCCGCTACCTTCAGGGACTCGTCAATGATCTCACGAGCCTTCTCCTCCGCCGCACCGATCTTCTTCTCATACACGCCCTTGCGGTAAGAGATGGCCAGGAACCAGGAAACAGGAGCCGCAATGACCAGAGTAATCAGCACGGAAATGATGATGTCTGTCACAGGAGCACCTCCTTATTCAATTTTCATTGTACATATTGCCGGAAAACTCCGGCCGGTAAAACGTATCATACCAAATACAACAATATAAAGTTTAATCTTTTTTTGGGTGCCTGTCAAGTATATTCTTATGCTTCTTCCTCTTCGGCGGCGCCTCTCAGCTCCCCGGACGGCCCCGGGCCGGCAGGGGCTTTTTTCTCCTCTTTTTTGCCGAAATGGGCCCGCACTTTGGCCTCAATCTCCTCCATGACCTCCGGGTGCTCCTTCAGGAAACGCTTGGCCGCCTCCCGACCCTGGCCCAGCTTCTCCCCGTTGTAGGCGTACCAGGATCCGCTCTTGTCCACAATGCCCACCTTGGCGCCCAGGTCCAGAATATCCCCTTCGCTGGAAAGTCCCTGGCCAAAGATAATGTCCACTTCAGTCTCCTTAAAGGGCGGGGCCACCTTGTTCTTGACCACCTTGATCCGGGCCCGGTTGCCGATCTGCTCTCCGCCCTGCTTCAGAGCCTCCCCCCGGCG
>CAZSAF010000006.1:0-33879 GCA_964604605.1 uncultured Lachnospiraceae bacterium | reverse complement strand
GTTTGTGACTTTTTCGTGAATTTGATTAAAAAGTCCTTGACAACTCGTTTCGGGCAAAACGGCCATGTACATCTTTTTTACCGTTGGCGTTTTGTCTGCCGGAGATGATCCTGTGAAAGGCCAGAAAAAGAGAGAATCCCATGGAACAGCTTTGCATATCAAGCAGACAAAGGAAAATTTCTTATCCTTACTATACCGGAAAAAAGCGGGAATGTAAAGACTTTTTCTACGAAAAAACGAATTTTTTTGGCCGCATATTCCAAACGGAGCTGGCACCCAAAACGTTCCTTTTTCAGCCCTGTTCCCGTTTCCTCCGAGAGGGCCGCAGCCACAGGATCAGGCTGATCAGCACGACAGCCGCCGTCAGAACCGCCGCAAACCGGAAGCCCGTCAGATCCACATCCGCCCCCTGGGATACCGCCGTGGCCGCCAGCACCAGCAGTGTAGAGAGCAGGGAGCCGCAGATCTGCCGCAGGGAATTCAAAATGGCCATTCCGTGGGAGCTCTCATCCAGGGATAGCCCACTGACCGCATGGGCCGTAAGGGGCATCAGCAGAAAGGCCAGGCCGGCGGAGCGGGCCGCGTATACCAGGGCCGCCGCCACCGGGGATATCTCCGGCGTCATTCCGGCAAAGCCCCCGGTGCCTGCCAGCAGAAAAACCAGGCCAATGACCACCACCCCATGGATACCAAAGCGGTCCTTCAGCCGCCCGGTTACCGGGCTGAGAAACGCCAAAAGCAGCGATCCGGGGAGCAGCACCAGCCCCGAAACCGTGGCGGAAAGGCCGCAGATGGACTGGATGTAAAGGGGGACCAGAATGGTGCCGGAGGTCATCGCCATATAGGACAGCACCATCAAAATAGTACCCGTGCGCATGGAGCGGTAGCGGAATAGCCGCAGATGGAGCAAAGGGGCCGGATCCTTCAGCTGGATCCGGATAAACCAGGCCAGCAGCCCTGCGCCGGCCAGCAAAAACAGCAGCGTCGGCAGCAGAGGCATTCCCGACTTGCCCAGGCGGGTCACCGCCACCATAAACAGGGAAAAGCCGGCGCCGTACAGCAGGGCAGAGCCCAGCCGGAGCGGCGGGTGCTGCGGCGTCCCCACCTGCCGGAACGTAAAGATCCCTGCCACCGCCACCACCAGTGTTGCGGCCAGCAGAACCCCAAACAGGCTGCGCCATCCGAAGGAATCCACCAGGAGGCCGGAAAGGGAAGGCCCCACCGCCGGCGCGCATCCGATGACAATGCCGGAAAGGCCCAGCGCCCGCCCCTGCTGATTGGATGGATAGAGATGCAGCAGGACCATCTGCAAAACCGGGATCAGGGCGCCTGCCCCACAGGCCTGGATGGCCCGGGCCAGCAGGAGCAGCCAGAAATCGCCGGCAAACAAAGCCAGCAGGCAGCCGCCGGCAAAGAGCAGCAGGGATGCCTCCAGCAGCATGCGCGTGGGCACCCGCTGGAAAAGATAGGCGGTCAGCGCCGTAATCACACCCAGAATCAGCATATAGATGGTGGTCAGCCACTGGCCCACCAGAGCACTCACCTGAAACTGCTCCAGAATGGCGGGCAGGGCAGAGGTGAGCATATTCTGGCTCAGGGAACCTAAAAACGCACCGGTCATCAGCACCGGAATCATGCGCCGGGAATTCCTGTCAGTCACCCTGCTCCACCTCCTCTCCCATACGCCCCAGCTGTTCCAGCGCCCTTTCCAGAATCCAATCATAGGTTTCCGAGGCCGGGGGAGCCATGTGAAGCAGATACCCCCTGTTCTCCAGGGTGGAAAAACCGTGCATCAAGCTCCGCAGGTAACGCTGGCAGTGCATCAGCCTTTCCTCCGGGAAGTGGTATCCCTCCAAGGCCCGGCGCACCGGCTCGGTAACCTGGGACGCCGCCTCCTGGACCTTCTCATCCGCAATGTGAGGCAGGGACAGCACCACCCGGTAGATTTCCGGGTTCCGGTGCACATATTTCCGGTAGGCGTAAAACAATGCCCGCACCGCATCCTCTCTCTCCTTCCTCTGAATGGCCTGATCCAGATTGCGGTTCATTTCCGCAATCACCATCTGTGCCACCTGCTCCAGCAGTTCATCCAGGGAAGCAAAGTGGTTGTACAGAGAGGCAGACTGGATGTTCAGCCGGCGGGCCAACCCACGCAGGCTGAACCGTTCCAGTCCCTCCTCTGCAATAAGCGATACGGCTTCCCGCAGGATCACCGCATCCTCCATTCCTTTTCTGCCCATGTTATGCCTCCTTATAAACTATCACTGATAGTTTATGTTAGCAGCCTTTTGCCCTTTTGTCAACCCCCAAGCCCAGACGCACCCTTTCTCCCAGGACGGCAGACCCCTGCCCACAAAAAACCCCGGCTCCGGAAATACTTCCGGGCCAGGGTTTTTGCGGCGATGCCGCCCAATGCATATTCTCTGTTTTGTTTTCCCTCTGTCTCAGTGCTTCCGCCACAGTGCCGGCACAATCAGCAACAAAATGGGGAAGATCTCCAGACGGCCGATGAGCATATCCAGGCTCAGCACAAACTTGGAGAAATCGGAAAGGGGAGCAAAGCTTCCCATGGGGCCTACCACCGATCCCAGGCCGGGCCCTACGTTGTTCAGGCAAGTGAACACGCCGGAGATGGTGGTCACCATGTCAAAGCCATTGATGGACACCAGCAGCACGGACAGGAACATGATCACCGAGTAGGTCATCAGGTAGACATGGACGCCGTGGACCGTATCCTCCTCCACCACCTTGCCTTCTGCCCGGATCAATCCCACAGAGCGGGGGTGTACCATCCGGCGGTTCTCCCGGCGGATGGATTTGAGCAGGATAATCAGGCGGATGGTTTTAATGCCGCCGCCGGTGGAACCGGCGCAGGCCCCCAGCACCATCAGCAGCAGCAGAATGGTCTGGGAAAAATAGGGCCATTGGGCAAAATCCGCAGTGGCATAGCCGGTGGTGGTGATAATGGACCCCACCTGGAACGCCGAATACCGGATGGACTGGGCCACACTGCCGTACAGGGAATAGATGTTCACCGCAATCATGGCAATGCTGGCAAAGATGATTCCCAGATACCACCGCAGCTCCTCACTCTTTAGCGCCTGCACCACATGGCCAATGAGGATCAGGTAGAACAGGTTGAAATTGATGCCAAACAGGATCATAAACACGGTCACCACCACGTCGATATAGGCGCTGCGGTAATGGGCAATACTGTCCGCATGGATACTGAAGCCCCCGGTGCCGGCGGTACCGAAGGTGTAGACCAGGGAGTCATACAGGGACACGCCGCCCAGCAGCATCAGGACCACCTGCACCAGCGTCATGCCAATGTAGATGGCGTACAGGATCTTGGCCGTGGACATGGCCTTGGGCACCAGCTTGCCTGCCGTGGGCCCCGGCATCTCCGCACGCATCAGGTACAGGGAATTTTTGTCCGACAGGGGAATGATGGCCATGACAAATACCAGCACCCCCATACCGCCTACCCAGTGCATAAAGCTGCGCCAGAACAAAATTCCCCGGGGCATGGCCTCCACATCCGTCATCACCGTGGAACCGGTGGTGGTAAAGCCGGATACCGCTTCAAAGAACGCGTCGAAGAAATTGGGCAGCACACCGCTGATCATAAAGGGCAGGGCGCCGCACACAGACCACAGCACCCAGGCCATTCCCACAATAAACAGCCCTTCCTTGGCGTAGATGGTGCGATTCTGGGGCTTTTTGCGCCCCAGGGCCAGGCTCACCAGAATCAGGACTACCGCCACCACCAGGAAACAGGTCCAGGTTTCCTCCCTGTACAGGAGGGCCACCACCATAGGCAGCAGCAGGAGCGCTCCCTCCATGCCCATCAGGCGGACCAGGATGTAGCCGATCATTTTTCCGTTCATACGCCCCTCTCCCCTCTCTGCTCCAGCATCTCGTGAAGGGACTTCACGTGGGGATGGGTGGTCACCAGCAGCACTCGGTCATGGACCTCAATGGTATCACTGCCGCCCGGTACAATCAGCTTCCGATCCCGGACAATGTAGGCAATCAGGAAGCCGGACCGCAGCGGAAGATCCTTCAGAGGGATTCCGGTGAAGCTGGTCTTGTGCTCCACCAGGAACTCCAGGGCCTCCAGGCGCCCGCCGATGAGACGGCACAGGGATTCCACGCTGCTGTCACCGGCGGAGGCGGACACGGCCCGCACATACCGCAGAATCTGGCTGGCCGTGATCTCCTTGGGGGAGATGATGGTCTCAATGCCAATATTCTCCAGCATATCCGTAAAAGGCAGCTGGGTCACCTTGGTCACCACCTTGGAGACGTTCTGGGTCTGGGCGTACAGGGACAGGATGGCGTTGATCTCATCCAGGCCGGTCATTGCCACAAAGGCGTCCACCCCTTCAACCCCCTCCTCCTGAAGCAGATCCTGGTTGCTGCCGTCCCCGCAGATCACATCCGCCTTGGGAAGGCTCTCACACAGCTCCCGGCACCGGGCCTGGCTCTGTTCAATGATCTTCACCCGCATGCCCTGCTCCAGCAGCCGTTTGGCCAGATAGTAGGAAATCTTGCCGCCGCCGGCAATCATCACGTTCCGCACGCTGCTGCGGAACCGGTCAATCTCTTTGAAGAAGGTCTGCATATCCTCGTGGGAGGATACAATATAGATTTTATCCCCTGCCTCCAGCACATCGCTGCCTCCGGGAATAAAAACCTCTTTTTTCCGCTGTACGGCGCAGACCAGCACCTGAAAGCTGAACCGGCGGCCAATCTCCGTCAGGGACCTGCCCACCAGCGGGTTTCCCTCCTCCAGGGGAAACCCAATCAGTTCCACCCGGCCGTTGGCAAACAGCTCAATGCTGTTGGCAGCCGGGAAAATCAGCACGCGGGAGATGGCATCCGCCGAGGCCCACTCCGGGTTGATGGCAAAGCTCAGGCCCATCTCCTCCTGGATGTAGGGAAGCTGCTCATAGTACTCCGGCTTCCGCACCCGGGCCACAGTCCGGGCCGCTCCCCTTTTTTTGGCCAGCAGGCAGCAGAGCATATTCAGCTCGTCCCCGTCCGTGCAGGTGATCACCAGATCCGCCTCCGGCACACCGGCCTCGGTCTGCACATCGTAGCTGATGGCATTCCCCTCCAGACAGAGAACATCCTCATTGTTGGCCAGGGACTCTAACGCCTCCGAGTCCTGGTCAATGGCCACCACGTCATGGCCTTCCTGAGACAGCTGTTCCACCAGCTTATGCCCCACTTTCCCGCATCCCATCACCACAATCTTCATACTCGCTACTCGCCTCCGGCAACCGCCTTTATTCTTCTTTTGTCACACAACGAATGGAAAGCTCTTCCAGCTGCTTCTCGTCCACCACGTTCGGCGCGCCGGTGAGCAGGCAGGAAGCATCCTTGGCCTTGGGGAAGGCGATTACCTCCCGGATACTGTCCGCCCCGGCCATCAGCATTACCAGCCGGTCCAGGCCGTAGGCCAGCCCGCCGTGAGGCGGCACTCCGTAGCGGAAGGCATCCAGCAGGAAGCCAAACCGCTTGTGGGCCTCCTCCTTGGTGAAGCCCAGGGCTGCAAACATCCGCTCCTGCACGTCCGGCTGATGGATACGGATGCTGCCGCCGCCGATCTCATTGCCGTTGAGCACAATATCGTAGGCTTTGGCCCGGACCCGGCCCGGGTCGCTCTCCAGGTAGGGCAGATCCTCCTCCATGGGCATGGTGAAGGGATGGTGCATGGCCACATACCGGCCTTCCTCCTCCGAGTACTCCAGCAGCGGGAACTCGGTGATCCACAGGAAGCGGAAATCATCCTTCTTCAGCAGTTCCAGCTGCCGGGCCATCTCCAGCCGCAGACTTCCCAGCACATTGAACACCAGGCTGTCCTTGTCCGCCGCAAACAGCAGCAAATCCCCCGGCTTGCCGTTCATGGCGGCAATCAGGGCCTCCAGCTCCTCCGGCTTCATAAACTTGGCAAAGGAGCACTTGTGGGCGCCGTTTTCCCCGCAGCCCACACACAGGTAGGCCAGCCCCTTGGCCCCCATACCCTTGGCCATATCCGTCAAGGCGTCAATCTTCTTCCGAGGCATATGTCCCTGGCCCTCCACGTTGATGCCCCGGACAGAGCCGCCGGCGGCCAGGGCATTGGTGAACACGCCGAAGTCGCAGTCCCGCACCAGGTCGGAGACGTTGACCAGCTCCATGCCAAACCGGACATCCGGCTTGTCCGAGCCAAAGCGGTCCATGGCCTCCCGGTAGGGCATCCGCTGAATGGGCAGCTTCACCTCCACCCCCAGCACCTCCCGAAACAGGTACTGGAGCAGCCGCTCATTGACATCCATCACGTCCTCCTCGGTGACGAAGGACATCTCCAGATCCATCTGGGTGAAGTCCGGCTGCCGGTCCGCCCGCAGATCCTCATCCCGGAAGCAGCGGACGATCTGGAAGTACCGGTCGTACCCGGCGCACATCAGCAGCTGCTTGAACAGCTGGGGGGACTGGGGCAGGGCGTAAAAGGCGCCGGGATGAATCCGGCTGGGCACCAGGTAGTCCCGGGCCCCCTCCGGGGTGCTCTTGGTCAGCATGGGCGTCTCAATCTCCAGGAAGCCCTCCCGGCTCATGAACTGCCGGGACAGGTTGGCCACCTGGCTGCGGAGCATCAGGTTCCGCTGCAGGGAAGGCCGCCGCAAGTCCAGGTACCGGTATTTGAGGCGCAGCTCCTCTCGGGTGTTGATGTCGTCCTCAATGGGGAAGGGCGGCGTGTCCGCCTGGGACAGGATCCGCAGGTCCGTCACCCGCACCTCCAGATGGCCGGTCTTCAGGTTCTCATTGAAGGCGCCGGAACGGGTCTCCACCCGACCGACTGCCGCCACCACAAACTCGCTCCGGAGGGTCCCCGCCTTGACAAAGCCCTCCGCGCCAATATCCTTCTCGTCAAAGATCAGCTGCAGCAGACCGCTGCGGTCCCGCAGATCAATGAAAATCAGGCTTCCCAGATTCCGCCTTTTCTGCACCCAACCCATCACCGTGACAACATCTCCCACGTTCTCCTGGGAGATTTCCGCGCACCGGTGGGTCCGGCGCAGTCCCTGCATGGATTCCGCCATGTTTTCTGTTCCTCCTCAACTTGTTTCAATGGAAATGCCGGGGCAATGGATTTGCCCCAGCGGTTCTCGCTTAGTGTTTGATTTCCTCCCGGTAAAAATCCCGGAACTCCGTGTACCCCTGCGCTTCCAGCTGTTCCTTCTGGAATTTCTTGTTCTTGTTCATGGTCACCGTCAGCACCTGGGCCCCCTGCTCCCGCTCTGACTGGGCCTCCTTCAGGATCTGGCAGAATCGCTCCGCCGGCATCCCCTTCTCAATGAGGAAGGCCTTCTTGCGGGCCGCCCCGGGCACCTGGAAATTCTGCTCCAGCAGAATGGTGATAATCCGCTCAAAGCCGATGGAAAAGCCGCAGGCCGGCACCTGCTGGTTGGTGAACTTGCCCACCATCTCGTCATACCGGCCGCCACCGCCGGCGGAGCAGCCCAGGCCTGCAATCTCAATTTCAAAGATGGTGCCGGTGTAGTAGGACATCCCCCGGACCAAGGTGGGGTCAAAAGCCAGCTGAAAGTCCGCCACCGCGGCGGCCTCCACGCTGTCCACAATCTCCTTCAGCCCTTCGGTGGTGCCGGCGGGCAGGCAGTCTCCCAGGGCTTCGCCCAGGTAAGAGATGCCGTCCTCCTTTCCGCCCAGCTCCTGGAACAGGGCCAGGTACTTGTCCACCGCCTCCTGGGGGAAGCCGCTTTGGAGCAGCTCCTCGGACACGCCGGAGATGTCGATCTTATCCATCTTGTCCAGAATAATGAACACCTTGTCGTAGGAGTCCTCCGGGAAGCCGCTGTAGGCGGCCATGGCCTTCAGGATCCGACGGTCATTGATCCGCACCGTAAAGCCGGCAAAGCCCAGCTTGCCCAGCAGGGTGGTGGTGGCCAGAATCAGCTCAATCTCCGCCATGTTGCCGGCCTCGCCCAGGATATCAATGTCACACTGGTAAAACTGGCGAAAGCGTCCCTTCTGGGGCCGGTCTGCCCGGAACACCGGGCCAATCTGCAGGGCCTTAAAGGGCTTGGGCAGCTGGTTGGCGTTGTTGGTGTAAAAGCGGACCAGGGGCACCGTCAGGTCATAGCGCAGGCCGCTGTCCGCCAAGTCCTCCTCACAGGTGGCAGTGGCCAGATTCAGCTTCTCCCCCCGCTTCATGATTTTGAAAATCAGTTTCTCATTGTCCCCGCCCTGCTTACTGGTCAGGTTGGGCAGGCTCTCCACCACCGGTGTCTCAATGGGGGTAAAGCCAAAGCTCTGATAGATCTGCTTGATGAGGCCAATCACATAATCCCGGATTTCCATCTCCCGGGGCAGAATATCCTTCATGCCGTTGACCGGCTTTTTGGTTAATGTCATTTTATTCTCCTCCATGTAATGTTCGCGTATAATTATATCTACTTTCTTCGCAGATAGCAAGCGGGAAATACCATTTTCCCGGAAGCTCTGTGGTTTACGGGCCCTTTTCCCGGCTCCGGAGGACAGAAGGCCGGGGAGCCGGGCATTCTGCCCGGCCCTCCGGCCTTCTGTTCCGGCGCTGCGGCTGCCCCAAAGGGCTGGCCGCCTTCTGCGCTTTCAGCGTTACTCCGCTGCCTCCACTCCATTCTGGAAGATGGCAAGGACATCCTGCACGTCCCGGATGTTCACCACAATGGAGGGTTCCTCCCCATTGACGGACACCTGGTAATAGTTTTCGTTGTAGGGGATGTAGGCGATGGTCACCGTGGGGTAGGCCTCCACATTCCGGTGGAACACCACGGTCAGCTCCGCATTCTCCACCGGCAGAGCCTCCCCTTCCTCCAGCACCCGTGCCCCGGCAATCTCCAGGGCATCCGAGTAGGTTTGGAAGTCCTCTGCCGGAATTTCCGTGCCGTCCAGATAATAGGTAACCTGGGTCTCCGTTTCCACCTCCTCGGATTCGTCCGCCTCGGTCTCACTGTCTCCGTCCCCGGCCTCCGATTCGGTCTCCACCGGCACCTCCACCCGCTCAATGGACAGGGTCTGCGTTCCCCCCCCGTAGCTTACCTCTATGCTGTCCACGGAGGTGTCCGCAATGTTGCTGGGCGAAAGGTTGGCCAGGGTCCGCTCATTCAGGTTCAGCAGCATATCCAAATCACTGTCGGACATGGACAGGATGTTGGTGCCGCCTTCGTAGGCCACCGAGTAGGTTCCATTCTCCTCATCGTGATTGCCCACGTACAGTACAAACTGGGCATCCGTCTCCACGGTCTCCTCCGTGTCCTCCTCGCCCTCCTCATCAGCCTTGATGGTCACCGTCTCCTCCTTGGTGTAGTTGATGGTAATCACCGCCGAAGGGTTATCGAGACCCGCCGCCGCCCGGTCCTCCTCCGTGGCCGCATACACCTCCACCGCATCAAATGAGATGCCGCTGATCTCGCTTAGAATGCTGCTCTGGGCGCTGCTGTCCACCGGCATAAAGCTGCCGTCCGCCTTCTGCAGAAACAGGTTGGCGCTTTCGGTGTAGTCGTATTCCGGCCAGCCGGCGGACTCATACTGCAGGTAGCGGGAGGTGTCCCCCTGGACCACCGTCACATTCTGGACGTCTTCCGAGGCAATCTCCGGCCCCTCGTCCACCTGAATCAGATCCATCCAACCATCGGTGAAGGCGTCTGCCAGGGAGGAGGTGGTCAGGTACACCTGGCCGCTGTCCTGGAGCATGGCATAGCAGCCTCCGGCGGCGGTGTTTTCATTGCCCACCAGCAACACCACCGAGGCGCCGGTGTCATCCCCCACCGTCACCTGGGCGGAGGGTTCCTCTAGGCCATAATCGGCCAGGCTGGAGGCGGCATCCGGAATCTCCTTCTCCTGCTCCGCCCCGGAAAGGGTGCTGGCCAAGGAAGTTACGGTGGTCTGGTTCAGCGGAAAGCTCTCATCGTCCTCCCGGTACCACTGTTCATCCTGCAGCACCAGGGAGATGGTCTCCCCGTCCACCTGATAGGAAATACGGTTGATAGTGCCGGAGAGGCCCAGCAGGCTGGGGCCTTCCTCCTCTTCCGTCTCCGCCGCAGCGGACTCTGCCGCCTCCTGAGCGGCATTGTACCGGATTAAGCCGTAGTAGCCGCCGCAAATCACCACCAGAACGGCCAACAGAATCAGCAGGTTGCGGGTTTTCTTTTTCTTTTTCTTCATTACTTTCTGCGCCTCCACGCCCAGACTCCCACTCCACAGGCAAGCAGTGCCACCGGAATCACGCCCATGGAGAGAATCATCCAGAAACGGCTCTCCGCCGCTGTCATGGTCAGGGTTTCGGTATTCAGGCTCTTGGCCGAGATGGAAATGCTGGACTCATGGTCGCACATCCAACTGAGTGAGTTGAGGAACAGGTCGGTGTTGCTGACGCTGAACTGCTCAATAATCGTCTCGGACAGAAGCTCCTGGGAGGCAATGACCACCAGTTGGGATTCGGTATCCCCCACCGTTTCCGTGGCGGCTGCCGCCACCGTAAACGGCCCCTGGGCATCTCCCTCCTCCTGCTCCAAGGTGGAAAGCTGGCCATTGACCAGAGCCTTGGCGTAAGCCGCGTCCGAGGTGGTCACCAGGGAGGAGACCGTCAGGGTATCCCGCACATCCTCCGAGATGACAATGCCCTGGCAGCTTCCCATCAGCAGGCTGATGTTGTTCTCCCGAATCGGGGAAGTGATGGTATGGCTGTTGACCGTAGGCATCAGGTAGTAAGGGACCTGATAGTAGTAGCTCGGATCCCCCTCCAGCACCAGCGTGTTGGAAAGGCTCATGCCATAGTTGTTGTAGATGGTCTCAAAGTTGGGCATGCTCTCCCCGGTGAGGGCCGGCACAATCAGCACGGAGCCGCCGCCCTCCAGATACTCCAGAACCATCTGCGCCTCATCCGCAGACAGGTCCGCCGTAGGGCAGTAGATCAGCAGGCAGTCGGCGTCCTCTGGGATCTCTCCCTGGGAGAGCAGATTCAGCTCCTGCATCTCAATGTTCAGGCGGGTGATCTGAGTTTCCACTGAATCCGGCAAGCTCCCCTCCCCGTGGCCGGTAAGGCTGTACAAAATGGGCAGGGTATCCGTGGTCACATAATCGATGGCGCTGGTGATGGCCGCCTCCCCGTCAAAGGACAGGTCGTAACTGCCGGTGGTATAGTAGTTGGAATAATCCACCTGATACAGGTCACTGTAATCCACCACCGTGGACCGCTTCTCACTGGTCACCACCAAGCTGCCGGAGCTGATATTTTCCACGCCGTTATTCTCCCCAAAGGTGGGGTTTAAAGCCGGATCCACATACTCCACCTGCAGGTGGTCCGAAAGCTCCTGGTACCGCTTCAGCATCTCCCCGGCAATGTTCAAGATCTCATCGGACTCCGCGTCCGACTGGGCTGCCATAATGGAAACGGTCACATCCGTCTCCAGGGCCCCCACAATACTTCGGGTCAAATCCCCGATGGAGTAATAGCTGGAATCACTGGTGTCAATCTCCGTAAAGCGGGTGGGCAGATTGGACACAATCAGGTTCAGCACAATCACAATGGCCAGCACCACCACCGTCACCGTGGCGCTGTAGGAACCATAGCGCATCCGGGTGGTACCCAACACCTCCCGCAGAGACTTCCACAGGCCCCGGGCTTTCTTTTCCTTTTTCTTTTTCTTCGCTTTTTCCGCGCCGCTTCCGGCACTGTTTTCCGTGTTCATCTCATTCATCTCGCTCATGCTGCCACCTCCTTAATGCCAACGGCGCTTGTTCACCGACTGAATGCTGAGGAAAACAAAGAAGCCGGCGATGGACAGGAAATAAAACAGGGACGGAATGTCCAGCAGGTTGTAGGCAAAGCTCTGAAGTCGGTCCCGGATGGAAAGGCTGGACAGAACCGTAGCCAAGGCATCTATGGGCAGGATGCTGCTGATATCGGAAATCATATAGAGGATCAGCAGAATACCGAAGGTTCCCACACAGGCCAGCACCGGACTCTCCGTCAGGGAGGAAATCCACAGGCCAATGGCCAGGTAGGCGCAGCCGCTGAGGAAGAAGGCCAGCAGCATACTGTAATCCGTCATCAGATTCACGGTGCCGTACTGGGAGATCACCAGGGGCCCCAGGGCGCAGATGATGCAGACCTGGGCATACACCGCCGCCATGGCCAGGTATTTCCCCAACACAATCCGGGCAACACTGACCGGGGAGGTGAGCAGTAGCTGATCCGTCCGACTCTTCCGGTCCTCCGCCAGACTCCGCATGGTGAGAATCGGCACCGCAAACATAATAATCAGGTTAACGCTGTACAACGGATAGGCAAAGGTAGCCACGTAGCTGCCGCTGAGATTGTAGCCGGTAAAGTACAGGCCCACAAAGAACAGCATCACCGCCATAAACAGATACCCCGTCACCGAGGTAAAATAGCTTCGGAATTCTCTTTTAAATACTGCCAACATGATTTTCCTCCTTCTCACCGGTCAGTTCCAGGAACAGTTCCTCCAAAGAGACCTTCTCCTGACTCATGCCCAGAATGGGGCACTGATGGCGGGCAAAAAAGTAGAATGCCCGCTCCCGTATATCCTCCTCGTGGCGGGATGCCAACAGGAGGTCTACGGTCCCCTCCTCCTCGCCGGGTTTCAGCTCCACTTGTTCCAGCTCACTGTCCTCTTCCAGAAAAGACTGGACGCCCTCCAGCGTTCCTTTGATCACCAGATGCAGGGTGTGGGTGTGCTTGGCCCGTCTGGCCAGGTTCTCCGCCGTGTCGCTGGCCACCAGCTTTCCGTGGGAGATAATCAGGATGTGATCGCAGACGGCGCTGATCTCCGTGAGAATGTGGGAGCTCAGAATCACCGTGTGCTCCTTTCCCAAGTCCTTGATCAGATCCCGGATCTCAATGATCTGCTTAGGATCCAGCCCCACCGTAGGCTCATCCAGAATAATAATGGGCGGCATTCCTAACAGCGCCTGGGCCAGGCCCACCCGCTGGCGGTAGCCCTTGGACAGGTTTTTGATCACCCGGTCCGCCACATCCAACAGCTCCGTCCGCTCCATGGACTCCTCGATGGCGTCCCAGCGCTTTTCCCGGGGAATTTTTTTGATCTCCGCCGCAAACTTCAGATACTCCAGCACGGTCATGTCCGTGTAGAGGGGCGGCATCTCCGGCAGGAAGCCGATACACGCCTTGGCCTCCTCCGGCTCCTCCAGAATGTCGTGGCCGTTGATGATCACCTGGCCGGATGTGGCGCCCAGGTAGCCGGTCATCATGTTCATGGTGGTGGATTTTCCCGCTCCGTTGGGGCCCAGGAACCCATAGATCTGTCCCTGCTCCACGGTGAAGCTCAGATTGTCCACCGCCAGATGCTCGCCAAACCGCTTGGTGAGATTTCTGACCTCAATCATTTCCTACTCCTCCCAAATCATGATGTTGGGGTCAAAAGGTATTTTGGCCCCTCTGATACCCGATTGGTGCGCCTGAAAAAAGAGCGCATCCTCGTGTAATAGGATACGCTCTCTTTGTGTTCTTTTTGATATGAAACTGTGTTTATTCGGTGAAGTCAGCCGATGACATCCCGCATGTTGTAGAGCCCGGCGGGCTTTCCGGCCAGATACTTGGCGGCCACAATGGCCCCCTTGCCGAAGATGGCACGGGAATAGGCGGAGTGGGACAGGGTGATCACCTCGTCCGTCCCGGCAAAGATCACATCGTGGTCCCCCACAATGGTGCCGCCCCGGACCGACTGGATGCCAATCTCCAGGGGATCCCGCTTCTGGTGGTCCTGAGTCCGGTCGTATTTATAATGGTACACGCCACCGGCGGCCTCATTGATCACATCCGCCAGGGCCAGGGCCGTCCCGCTGGGGGCGTCCACCTTCCGGTGATGGTGCTTCTCCACAATCTCAATGTCAAAGCCTTCCTTGGCCAGGATGGGCGTCATCATCTCCAGCACCTTGAACACCAGGTTGACGCCCACAGACATGTTGGCGGAGCGCAGCAGCGCCACCTGGCCGCTGACCTCTTCCACCCGCCGCAACTGTTCCGGGGTCAGGCCGGTGGTGCAGATCACCGTCGGCAGCTTTTTGGCCGCCAGGGCGTCCAGCAGGCCGTCCATGGCCTTGGCAGTGCTGAAGTCAATGACCACGTCCGCCTCCACGTTACAGTCCTGCAAGGAGGCAAACACCGGGTAGCCGTTCTTCTCTTCCGTGCGCAGATCCACCCCTGCCACAATTTCCAGTTCCGGGTCCTCCGTGGCCAGCTGGCTGATTACCTGGCCCATGGCCCCGTTGCATCCGTGCAGTATCGCTCGTACCATTTGTCTTCTCCTCTTATTTCAGCAGGCCCATCTGCTCCATGGCCTTTTTCAGTACCTCCACATGCTGCGGCTCCATGGGGCTCATGGGGCGGCGCAGGGGGCCCACGTTCATGCCCATCAGATTCATGGCGGTCTTCACCGGGATGGGGTTCACCTCGCAGAACAGGGCGTCAATCAGCGGAATGGCCTTGATCTGGAAATCCCGGGCCTCCTTCTCCTTCCCGTTCAGATAGTCCATGACCATCTGGTGGGTCTCCCGGGGCATAATGTTGGACAGCACGGAGATCACACCCAGGCCGCCCAGGGACAGGCTGGGAATCACCTCATCGTCGTTTCCGGAATATACGTCCAGGGAATCGCCCGCCATGCTGATCATGCGCGCGGTCTGGGCCATATTGCCCACCGCATCCTTCACCGCCACCACATTCTCGTTGGTCTTGGCGATCTCCGCCGCCGTGGCCGGCAGAATGTTGCAACCGGTGCGGCTGGGCACGTTGTACATAATAATCGGGAGCTTCACCGACTGGGCAATCTGGGTGTAATGCTCTACCAAACCTTTCTGGGTTGCTTTATTGTAATAAGGAGTGACAATCAGCAGGCCATCCGCCCCGTCCAGCTCCGCTTCCTGGGACAGCTCAATGGCCGTCGCCGTGCAGTTGGACCCCGTTCCGGCAATCACAGGCACCCGGCCAGCCACGTGCCTTACGCAGTACCGGACCACCTCCTTGTGCTCCTCCATGGTGAGGGTGGAGCTTTCGCCGGTGGTGCCGCAGATGATAATGGCATCCGTCTGGTTGTCAATCTGGAAGTCGATCAGCTCTCCCAGTTTCTCGTAGTTTACCTCATAGTTATCGTGGAAAGGGGTTACGATTGCCACGCCTGCTCCTTTAAAAATTGTCATGCCAAACTCCTCCTATAGCCTTTGCTCAAGGATAAATTTTACCATTTTTCCCCTCTGTTGTCAACCGGATGCGCAGTTTTTCCGAAACTTCGACATTTTTTTCACACATTTACGCATCTTTTCACGGTTATTCCACAAACTCCAGTTTGCTCACGGAAACCTCGTAGGCCACCCGTTTTTCCACCTGCTCCTCGCTGATTTTCTTGGTGTACTCCCGGCTCTGGACCCTGCCCCAGACCCGGAACCGGCTGCCCACCTCAAAGCTGGCGGCATAGCGGGCATTCCTCCCCCAGGCAATGCAGGGTATGTAATCGGACTTTCCGTAAGGCCGGTTCACTGCCACCAGCAGGTCCGCAATCTCCCGGCCCAGAGGCGTCCGCCGGTAGATAGGCTCCTTGCACAGGAAGCCGTCCAGATAGATCTGGTTGGTCTTGGTCCCATCCGTGTAGTCCTCCGGGAATCGGATCTCCCGGGCAAACACCGAGAGGACCAGCCGGTTCCGGTTCCCCTCATGACGGTTGAAGGAGCGGAACTGGCCGGTGGCCTCAATGATGCCGCCCCGGTAATCCCTCTTCACGTCCATCAGCCGCTCGGAAACCATCAGCGGAATTTCGTCCACCTGATCACTGAGCCTGCTCACCAGGACGGTGGTCAGGTAAAAGCCCTCTCCATATACCTCATGGCTGAAGGTAAAAGGAGATGCCACTTCCCCCACAACGCTCACTCGATTGTTCTCCAGAATTTTCTCTGACATTTAGTATCTTTCCTCCTGAAACAATGTAATCCTCCCTGGGGAGTCTATTACCATATATATTCCCGAGTTCTTTCGAATATTCCCGGAAAAGGTCGGGAGAAACCGACAGAATCCACCTTTCCCCGCCCAACTGGGTTCTTTACTTTTTGCCCTCTTTATATTAGAATTAGGAAGAGCTCAAATTCCGGACATTGCAAAGGAGACCAAACTTGAAAGAAAAAATCCGTAAGCTCCTGACCCCGGAAACCATTTCTTACCTGGTTTTCGGCGTCCTGACCACTGTGGTCAACTATCTGGTATACTATCCCTGCCGCTTTCTGGGCATGACCTACTGGCTGGCCAACGTGGTGGCCTGGGTATTTGCGGTGGCATTCGCCTTTGTCACCAACAAATGGATTGTCTTTAAGAGCAAAGGCCACAGCCTGCGGGTGCTGTGCCGGGAGATTCTTCTCTTTGCCGGGGCCCGGCTGTTCTCCCTGGGGTGTGAGACCGCTTTCCTGGTTTTCACCGTGGAGGTGCTGCGCCTGAGCGACCTGCTGATGAAGCTGGTGGCCGCAGTGTTTGTGGTAATCCTCAACTATATTTTCAGCAAGCTTTTTATTTTCAAAAAGGAGTCCTGACATGACCTTCGGAAAAAAACACACCATGGAGGATCGCCTCCCCCTGATTCTGGCATTCATCATTCCCATTCTGATCATGCTCGGCGTCTTTGTGGGAAAAGGCATCTATCCCTTTGGGGACCGGAGCTTTCTGCGCACGGATATGTACCATCAGTACGCTCCCTTTTTCAACGATTTCCTGAACCGGCTGAAGAACGGGGAAAGCCTGACCTACGCCTGGGATATTGGCCTGGGCAGCAACTACCTGGCCCTGTTTGCCTACTATCTGTCCAGCCCCTTTAACTGGCTGCTGTTTCTGGTGCCCCAGAGCCTGATCATTGAGTTCATGACTTACCTGATCGTGCTCAAGATCGGCCTCTGCGGCCTGACCATGACCGCCTACCTGCAGAAAAAATTCCGCACCAACAACCTGGGCATGGCCATCTTTGGCATCTGCTACGCCCTCAGCGGCTATATGGCCGCCTACAGCTGGAACATCATGTGGCTGGACTGCCTGTGGCTGGCACCGCTGATCCTGCTGGGGCTGGAGCGGCTGGTGAAGGAGAACCGCCCGTTTTGGTACTGCATTACCCTGGCGGCGGCCATCCTGACCAACTACTATATCTCCATTATGCTCTGTATTTTCCTGGTGCTGTATTTTATCTGCCAGATGATTCTGCTTCCCAAAATGACCCTGGGGCAGTACCTGGCCCGGGTGGGAAGCTTTGGGCTGTTTTCCCTGATCGCCGGCGGCATTGCCGCCATTTTGCTGATCCCGGCGGCCCACGCCTTAATGACCACGGCCTCCGCCAACACCACCTTCCCCACCACCGTCACCTCCTATTTTTCCATTGTGGAGATGCTGGCACGCCATCTGGTGGACGTGGAGGTGGAGATTGGATTGGACCACTGGCCCAATCTTTACAGCGGCATTTTGGTCTTTTTGTTCCTTCCCATGTATTTCATGAACTCCAAAGTATCCTATAAGGAAAAAATTGTCAAGACCATTTTGCTTTTTGTTTTACTTTTAAGCTTCTCGCTGAATATTCCTAATTATATATGGCACGGTTTCCACTATCCCAACAGCTTGCCGGCCCGCCAGTCCTTCCTGTACACCATTGTGCTGCTGACCATGTGCTTTGAGGGCTTCCAGGGCTTCGGCTCCCTCTCCCGGGGAAGGCTGGTGGGCTGCTTCTGGGGTTCCGCCGGCCTGATCCTGATTCTGGAGAAGCTGATCACTGACGACGCCTTTGAATTCCACGTATTCTACGCCAGCCTGTTCTTTCTGGGGCTCTACGCCCTGATTTTGTACCTGCAGAAGACCCGGCGGGTCCTCTCCTCCACCGCCTTTGTGCTGCTCATGGGCATTCTGGTGGTGGAGATGGGGCTGAACACAGCGGTGACCAGCGTCACCGTCACCAGCCGTACCGCCTACTGGCAGAACACGGACACCTACCGCCAGCTGCTGGCGGAGGTGGAAGCCACCGATGATGCCCTGTTCTACCGGGTGGAGAAGGATACCCGGCGGACCAAGAATGACGGGGCCTGGGTGGGCTACGACTCCGCTTCCCTGTTCTCCTCCACCACCCACGCCGGCATCAGCGCCATCTACCGGGATCTGGGCCTGGAGGGGAACACCAACGCCTACAGCTTTACCGGCGCCACCCCCTTCACCTCCTCCCTGCTGGGCGTCAAGTACCTGCTGACCACGGAGGAGCTGCCAGAATCCTCCCTGTACCAGCTGCAGGCAGCGGAGGACGGCGTCTACCTGTATGAGAACCTGTACACCCTGCCCCTAGGCTTCACCATCCCCGCCGATACGGAGGATCTGTGGACCTACGCCACCGGCAACCCGGCCCAGGTGCAGAACAGCCTGGCCCAGGTGGCCGCCGGCGCCGGGGAGGTGCTGGAACGGGTGGAGGGGGATGCCTCCGGCGCCAACTACCAGCTGACGGTGCAGGAGACGGCCCACCTGTTCGCCTATATTGAAAACAGCCGGGTAACGGAGGTCACCGCCACCATCGGCAGCATGACCCAGACGTATGAGAACGTCAACCGGGGCTATTTGCTGGACCTGGGCGTCTGCGAGGCCGGGGAAACCATTGTCCTGAAGGCAGCGGATGAGGATGTGACCTCCCTGTCCGCCTCCGTATACGCCTTCAACGAAGAAAACTTTGTGGAGGCCTACCAGGCCCTGAGCCAGGAGCCGCTGACCCTGACGGAATTCACCAACACCCTGACGGAAACCCGGCTGGCCGGCACCGTCACCGCCGCCCAGGACTGCACCCTGTTTACCTCCATCCCCTATGAAAAGGGCTGGACAGTGCTGGTGGACGGCGTCCCAGTGGAGACGGAGGAGTTTGCCGGGGCCTTCCTGACCATCCCCCTGACCGCCGGCACCCACACCATTGAGATGACTTACCTGCCCCAGGGGCTGCCCCAGGGCGCGATGGTCACCGCCGGCAGCTTGGGGCTGCTGATTCTGGCCCTGATCTTCCACTTCCGGAAGAAAGCGGCCCGGGCACAGCTGCCGGAGGCCGAGGGCCGCGGGCGCAGCCGCAGCCGGGAAGCGCAGGCCGACGTTTCCCCCGAGTCTGCAAAGTCTGAAGCGGACGGGGAAGGCCCTTCCCAATCGGAGGCGGCTCCTACCGCCCATCCGGATTCTGCGGGAGGTGACGCCCCGGCTCAGCCGGAGGAAAAGGCCGGGACTCCGCCTGCCCGGGATGACCTGCCGGTCTTTGAGGACCCCTTCCGGGATGAGCTGGCGGAGGAGCTGCTGGCAGATGCGGAGGCCCGGCTTCAGCATCAGGCCCTGGAGGAGGATCTGGACCTGGAGCTGCGCAAAGCCAAAGAAGAACTGGAGAATATTCTTGCCAAAATGGAAAACGGAGGAAATCAATCATGAAGCTTTGGGGAGGAAGATTTACCAAAGAAACCGATGACCTGGCCTACGCCTTCAACGAATCCCTGTCCTTTGACCAGCGGCTGTACCGCCAGGATATTGAAGGGAGCATCGCCCATGTGACCATGCTGGCCAAACAGGGGATCCTCACGGAGGAGGAGCGGGATCAGATCATCCAAGGGCTGGAGGGCATCCGGGCGGATATCGAATCCGGCGTCCTGGTACCGGACCCCACCCAGTACGAGGACATCCACAGCTTTATCGAATCCCATCTGACGGAACGGATCGGGGAGGCCGGCAAGAAGCTGCACACCGGCCGCAGCCGCAACGACCAGGTGGCCCTGGACATGAAGCTGTACGTCCGGGATCAGATTCCGGAGCTGAACACCCGGCTGCTGGACCTGATGGAGGTGCTGGAAAACCTGATGAAGGAACATGCGGAGACCTACATGCCCGGCTTTACCCACCTGCAGAAGGCCCAGCCCACCACCCTGGCCCACCATCTGGGCGCCTACTACGAAATGTTCCGCCGGGATCTCTCCCGTCTGGCGGACACCCACAGCCGCCTCAATAAGTGCCCTCTGGGCGCCGGGGCCCTGGCCGGCACCACCTATCCCCTGGACCGTGCCTACACGGCGGAGCTGCTTCACTTTGAGTGCCCCACCGCCAACAGCATGGATTCCGTATCCGACCGGGATTACCTGATCGAACTGCTCAGCGACCTCTCTCTGATCATGATGCACCTGAGCCGGTTCAGCGAGGAGATTATCCTGTGGAATTCCAATGAGTACCACTTTGTGGAGATTGACGATGCCTACAGTACCGGCAGCAGCATTATGCCCCAGAAAAAGAACCCGGATATTGCAGAGCTGGTCCGGGGCAAAACCGGCCGGGTATACGGCCATCTGCTGGCCCTGCTCACCACCATGAAGGGGCTGCCCCTGGCCTACAACAAGGATATGCAGGAGGACAAGGAAGGGGCCTTTGACGCCCTGGACACGGTGATGGCCTGCCTGACCCTGTTCACCGGCATGGTAAAAACCCTGCGTTTCAACAAAGAGGCCATGAAGTCCAGCGCGGTCCGGGGCTTCACCAACGCCACCGACGCGGCGGACTACCTGGTGAAAAAGGGGGTTCCCTTCCGGGATGCCCACGGCATCATCGGCCAGCTGGTTCTCCGCTGCATTGAAAAGGGCATTGGCCTGGATGACCTGCCCCTGGCGAAATACCAGGAAATCTGCCCGGTGTTCCAGGAGGATATTTATGATGCCATCTCCCTGAAGACCTGCGTGGAAAAGCGCATGACCTACGGTGCCCCCGGCGAGCTGATCCAGCGCCTGCAGGAGCAGTAACCGGCAAACCGGGACAGAAAGACCTCTTTCTGCCCCGGTTTTTTTTTAAAGTGGGAAATCCCCCCTTACACCGGCGTCAAAATTTGTGATATAATGTTCGCAGAACATGTTATTTGACAAGTGCATATACGGCGCTTGTTTCTCTGTGAACGTGTAAGGAAGGTGAGAACCCATTTTTGCGCAAGGTGATCTGGTTGTATACGGCAGCACCGGTGTGTGCCGTGTCCGCAATGTGGGGCCGCTGTCTTTCTCCTCCGCTAAAAAGGATACACTTTACTATTGGCTGGAGCCGGTTTACGATGGCGGCCTGATCTACGCCCCGGTGGACGGACAGGCTTTTATCCGCCCGGTTTTATCCCGGGAGGAGGTGGATGAGCTGATCCGGAAGATGCCCGCCCTGGATGATTCCGAGTACAGCTCCAGCAGCCTGAAGCTGCTGGCGGACCGCTACCGGTCCGCATTCAAAACCCATCAGTGTGAGACGCTGCTGCGCATGATGAAAGGGGCCTACAGCCGCACGCAGCAGTCCCTGAAAAACGGACGGAAGCCCGGCCAGATGGACACGGACTACCGGAAAAAGGCGGAAAAGCTCCTGTACGGAGAGTTCGCCGTGGTGCTGGGAATCCCCTACCAGGAGGTTCCCCGGTATATTGAAAAGACTCTGGCCAAAGCCAAGCAGGAGGAGACGGTCTAACCGCCTCCTCCTGCTTGGCTTTTTGCCCGTCCGGCAGCCGCCCGCGCTTTTGCCCGTTCCTTCCGCCAACGTTTTCTTACAGAATCAGCAGCTCTCCCTGGCAGACCGCAAAGGAGACCCGCCGCAGCTCCTCCGGCTGAACCCGTCCGGCGGTGGCCTCGGTCAGGCGGCTCCGGAACTCCTGCTCCTGCTCCTCCGGCACCATATAGCTGAGGGCGGCCACATCCGTGTACTCGCTGGCCGTCTCCGTCAGCCCCATGCTGCCGGCAATGTACTGGATCTTCCCAATACCGCTGTAATCGCTGACACAGCGCAGCTCCACCCCCGGCTGTTTTTCCAGCACCTGGCTGGCGGCCAGGCCGGCCTTGGCCGCCTGGCCGTAGGCCCGAACCAGGCCGCCGGTTCCCAGGAGCGTGCCGCCAAAATACCGGGTTACCACCACGCAGGCGCCGGAGATCCCCTCTCCCAGGATCACATCCAGAATGGGCCGGCCGGCGGTCCCCGCAGGCTCGCCGTCATCGCTGCAGCGGGTCAGGGGATTCTTTTCCCCAATGACAAAGGCGGAGCAGTGGTGCCGGGCATCCCAGTATTTCTTCCGGATCTGCTCCAGAAAGGCAGCCGCCTCTTCCTCCGATTTTACCGGGGCGGTCTCCGCGATAAAGCGGGATTTCTTCTCCACAATCTCCCCCACGCCGCCCCTGTACAAAAACTTGGTTTTCATCCGGTTTCCTCCTCGTCCTTCTAGTCTACCACAGCTTCCGAAAGATTTCACTTTATTTCTCCGTTAAATTCTGATATAATGAGAAAATAATAAGGAGGATTTTCCATGGATTTTGGGAAAAAAGGGACCCAGGAACAGCTGAAACAGCTTCAGTCCCAAAAAAAGAAGCTGCGAACCAAATCCGCCGTAGGCGCGTTCAAGCTGTTTCTGGTTGCTGTTTTATTTGTGGGAACGGTGGCCGGCTGCCTGGTTTACGGCATGGTCCAGGGTATTCTCCACGACTCTCCGGACATGGGAGATGTGGACGTGTCCCCCAAAGGCCTGGCTACCACCATCTATGATTCCCAGGGGAACGTCATTGAGACCCTGGTGGGCTCCGGCGCCAACCGGAGCTTGGTTACCTTTGATCAGATTCCAAGCGACCTGGTCAATGCCTTTGTAGCCATTGAGGACGAGCGTTTCTGGACTCATGAGGGAGTAGACATCCGGGGAATGTTCCGGGCCGGCTATCTGTTTTTGGCCAGCGGCGGCGTAACCACCCAGGGTGCCAGCACCATCACCCAGCAGCTGATTAAGAACAACGTGTTTGACGGCGGCGCCGAGGCCACCCTGGGTGCCCGGATCGTCCGCAAGATCCAGGAGCAATATCTGGCCATTGAGCTGGAGCAGAACATGTCAAAGGAAAAGATCCTGGAGAACTATCTGAACACCATCAACCTGGGCGCCAACTGCCTGGGCGTACAGACCGCCGCCCGACGGTATTTCGGCAAGGATGTCAGCGAGCTGACCCTCTCCGAGTGCGCCACCATCGCCGGCATTACCCAGAACCCCTACAAGTACAATCCCATCACCCACCCGGAGGAAAACGCCAAGCGGCGCGCCACGGTGCTCCAATATATGGAGGAGCAGGGGTATATCTCTGCGGAGCAGCACCAGGAAGCCCTGGCGGACAACGTCTATGAGCGGATCCAGCAGGTGAACGCCACCTACAACGCGGATGAGTCCCCCTACAGCTACTTTGTGGACCGCCTGACCTACGAGGTGGTCCGGGATCTGCAGGAGGATCTGGGCTACAGCGAGGACCAGGCCTACAGCCTGCTCTACAGCGGCGGCCTGCAGATTTACACCACCCAGGATCCGGATATCCAGGCGGTAGTGGACGCAGAGATCAACAATCCGGAAAACTATGAGGATTCGGTAACCCAATATTCCTTCACAGTGCGGATCACCATCCAGCACCCGGATGAAAGCACCACCACCTACACGGAGCAGGACATCCGGGAGTATTACGGGGAAAACCTGAATTTCCGCAATCAGGATGCCATCTATCAGCTGATCCAGGAATTTGAGGCCAGCGTGATGGCGGAGGGGGACGTGGTGCTGGACGATACGCCTGACATCACCCTGCAGCCCCAGGTTTCCGCCACCGTCATTGACCAGAGCACCGGCCACGTGCTGGCCATCACCGGCGGGCGGGGGGAAAAGACCACCAGCCTTTCCCTGAACCGGGCCACCAACACCAGGCGGCAGCCCGGCTCCACCTTCAAGGTCCTCACCGCCTTTGCCCCGGCCATTGACGCCATGGGACAAACCCTGGCCAGCACCTACTACGACGAACCCTACACCTACGACGGCCACAGCTTCCGGAACTGGTACTCTTCCAGCCGCTATGCCGGCTACGCCAACATCCGCCAGGGCATTATCTACTCTATGAACATTGTGGCGGTGAAATGCCTGGTGGATACCGTAACCCCTGCCCTGGGCTTTGACTACGCCGAGGCCTTCGGCATCAACACCCTGGTGCGTGAGTCGGACGCCTACCCGGCCCTGGCCCTGGGCGGCGTCTCCCAGGGCGTCACCAACATGCAGCTGACGGCGGCTTACGCCACCATCGCCAACGGCGGGGTGTACCAGGAGCCCATCCTGTACACCCGGATTCTGGACAGCGACGGCAAGATCCTGCTGGAGAACGAGTCCGAATCCCGGCAGGTGATCAAGGAGTCCACCGCCTTCCTGCTGACGGACGCCATGGCCGATTCCATGGAGGAGTCCTGGCTCAACGGCCTGTTCAGCTCCAGCAGCCCGGAGGCCCACCTGTCCAACATGTCCGCCGCCGGCAAGAGCGGTACCACCACAGACGTCAATGATCTGTGGTTTGTGGGCTACACGCCCTACTACACCATGGCCATCTGGAGCGGCTTTGACGACAACTCCAGCATCCCCAGCGAGGCCAACCGGGACTACCACAAGGTGATCTGGCGGAAGATTATGGAACAGATCAACGACGGGCTGCCGGACATTGGCTTCAGCATGCCGGATGACATTTTGGAGGCGGAGATCTGCAGCAAATCCGGCAAGCTGGCCACCGATGCCTGCCGGCTGGACGACCGGAGCGATATTGTGTACACCGAATACTTTGTCAGCGGTACAGAGCCCACCGATTACTGCGATCTGCACTATACGGTGGAGATCTGCGCGGACTCCCAGATGCGGTCCGGCCTCTACTGCTCCAACACCACCTACATTGCCCGAATCCGGCTGCCGGAGGAGACCACCGGCACCACCCAGGACAGTGATTACGCCTACTACAGCCAGGAGGAGTGCACCCTCCACACCGCGCCGGTGGTGTCCACCCTTCCCGGCACGGGAGAAACCCTTCCCGACGGAACCACCGAGGAAGGCTCCTCCGGAGGCGGGACCACCAGCGGCAGCTCTGGCAGCGAGTCCTCCGGCAGTTCCAGCGGCGGCGTAGGGGATGTGGATGCGGTCAACTGACCCTGCCGTCCATTTGGTACTTTACAATTATTTTGCGCCGTGGTATAGTTTGGGATGTGGATGGTATTCTAACATAGAAATTGTACCCGGCAAAACCTGTTTCTGTATTCAGCCAGGCAGACCAAGCGGCCCGCCGCCTGCATCCCTCCGGGAGCGGGACGGATCTTCAAGCCTTGTGGTTGGTCGATGGCTCCCATTAGAATTCTGTCCATCCGCCCTCCGGCGCAAGCCGGGAGGCGGATGTTTTTGTTGGGGACGCCGGACGGCCGTCCCCTTTCCCTCCCTGTTCTTTATACCCTATGGCCTGCCGTGACCAACGGCGCACAAGAAAGGAGAACGCTATGAAGCATCCCATGACCCATGAGGAGAGGAACCGGCAGCTCCGGAAGGAGGCCCTGGCCACCTTTCTCCTCTTTCTCATCTGCTTTGTCTGGAACGTGGGCTTTGCCTACGGACTGTCTGGCTGTCCCATTACCCTGTTCCACCTGCCGCTCTGGTGGATCCTCAGCACCCCCGGCGTCTTTGTGGTCGCCGTGGCGGGGGTCATCTTTCTGCTGAAAAAGGTATTCGTCAACTTTGATTTTGAGGAAGAAACGGAGGAAGAAAAATGACAAGCAGCCAGGTAATCATTCTGTTGATCCTGTTGGTCTACATAGCCGCCAACATGATTCTGGGGATCGTCTCCAGCCGCCAGTCCTCCGGCAAAGGGGGCTTTCTGCGCAACTACTTCATTGGTGGCCGCACCATGGGCGGCCTGGTGCTGGCCATGACCCTGGTGGCCACCTACACCAGCGCAAGCTCCTTCCTGGGCGGACCCGGCCTGGCCGCCTCCTGGGGGCTGACCCAGTCCTGGGTGGGAGCGGTGCAGATTGGCACGGCCTTCCTGACCCTGGGCGTCATTGGCAAGCGGTTTGCCATCATCTCCCGAAAGACCCACGCCGTCACCGTTACCGACTACTTCCGCAGCCGCTACGGCTCCCCGGCGGTGGTGATCCTCTGCGGCCTGTGCCTGGTGGTATTCTTCATCACCCAGATGGTGGCCCAGTTCATCGGCGGCGCCACCCTGGTCCAGTCGGTGACCGGCCTTCCCTACTGGGCCGGCCTGGCCCTGTTCGGCCTGATTGTGATCCTGTACACCTCCATCGGTGGCTTTAAAGCCGTGGTCATCACCGATACCCTCCAGGGAATTATCATGACCTTCGGCACCTTCCTGCTGCTGTTCTTTGTGATCCGGGCCGGCGGCGGACTGGAGAACATCACCATGCAGCTGGACGCCATCAACCCCGGCTGGGATTTGATGGGAAAGGGGGCCTACGGAGCGGACATTGTAGAGCTTTCCCCCGGCTACCTGATCTCTTTCTGGGTGCTGGTGGGCGTGGGCGTGCTGGGGCTTCCCCAGACTGCCGTCCGGGGGATGGGCTTTAAGGATACCCAGTCCATGCACCGGGCCATGCTCTACGGCACCATTGTGGTGGGCATTCTGATGATCGGCATGCACTTTGCCGGCGCCCTGACCCTGCCGCTGCTGCCGGAGGAGGGCATTGCCAGCACCGACCAGGTGATCCCCTATGTGGTTTTGAACTATATGCCGGCCTGGGCCGCCGGCCTGTTCCTGGCCGCCCCCCTGGCCGCCGTCATGTCCACCGTGTCCTCCCTGCTGATTCTGGCCTCCGCCACCATCCTCAAGGACCTGTACCTGGCCTACATTGTGGGGGACGAGGCGGAAAAGAAAAAGAAGGCGGAGAAAAAGCTCCCCCTGTACAGCTTTCTGATCACCGCCGTCCTGGGACTGCTGGTCTTTGCCATTGCCCTGAACCCGCCGGACATCATTGTGTGGATCAACCTGTTTGCCATGGGCGGGCTGGAAACCACCTTCTTCTGGCCCCTCATCGGCGGACTGTTCTGGAAGAAGGGAAACAGTACCTGCTGCATTGCCTCCATTGTGGTGGGCCTGGCGGTGTTCATCTTCTTTAACCAGGTGAAGATTGCGCCCTTCCACATCCACGAGGTGGTGCTGGGATTGGCTGCCGGCGGCATTGCCTACTTTGTTGCCGGCCTCCTATCCCGGAAAGAACCGGATCCCCAGATGCTGAAAGACTGCTTCTGAGTGTCGGAATAAAGTGAAGGGGCTATTTGAGTAAAAATCAGACCGGCCGGAGAGGCCGGAGAATACAAGGGGGATTCCGTTATGGCAAGGGACGCGGTCCGGGCTCTGGACCCGGAGGTTGCCGCTTTTTACGCAGAAAAGAATTTTGACTACCGAGCTGCCACCGTGGAGGAGATGCGGCGAAACGCGGATGCTGCCTTCAACGATTCCGTGGAGAGGGCCGCCATTTTCCGCACCGAGGAACAGACCATTCCCGGCCCCGGCGGCCCTCTCCCGGTGCGGCTTTACCAGCCCCGGGAGGGAGAAAATTTCCCCGTACTCCTCTACTTCCACGGCGGCGGCTTTCTGATGCACAACCTGGCCAGCCACGATTCCCTGTGCCGGATGCTGGCCCGGGAGGGGGACTGCCTGGTGCTCTCGGTGGGCTACCGGCTGGCCCCGGAACATCCGTATCCGGCGGCAGTGGAGGATGCCTGCGCCGCCCTGGAGTGGGCCGCCGGGAACATCCGCCGGTTCCACGGGAACCCGGACTGCCTGTTTGCCGGCGGGGACAGCGCCGGGGCCAACCTCAGCGCCGCCCTGGCCTTGAAAGTCCGGGATCGGACCCGGGAGGCTTCCGGGAAAGCGGACTCCCCTGCACAGCTGACCGGACTGCTCCTCTTCTACGGCACCTACGGCTGCCTGTCCCCGGAGGAATCCCCCTCCGTCCAGGCCTTCGGCAATGGGAACTATGTGCTGCCCCGCCCCATGCTGGCCCTCTGCGAGGACCTCTACACCCCCGCCGGCACCTCCCCGGAGGATCCGTACCGGTATCCGGGCCGTGCCCGGGATCTGGCCGGCCTGCCACCCACTCTCTGTGTCACCGCGGAGTTTGACCCGCTGCGGGACGATGGGGAGGCCTTTGGCCGCCGGCTGCAGGAGGCGGGGAATTGGGTCATCCCCCTCCGGGTCCCCGGGATGATGCACGGCTTCCTGCTGTACTGGTACCGTTTTTCCCGGGTACAGCGGGTGCTGCGGCAGAGCGGCCGCCTGATCCGCCGCTGCGCCCTTGCCCAGAAGAAAACGGAGGGTTCCGGGCTCTAAATGCCGGGCCATCCGTTCCCACCGATCCATTCCAAACATACATTCCGGACAATAGGAGGAGGCTCCCGCCGCCAGTGGCCCTGGGTCAGCTCCCGGAGGATCTTCGTACACAGCGTCACCTCCGAACAGCCGCAGCCGCTTCCCCCTGCGTGGGTGTCCTGGGTTTCCGGGTCAAAAATCTCAATCCCGCAGTCCATGTGATACCCTTCCAGGTTTACCCCCTCCTCCTTCAGCAGATCCAGCAGTGCCCGCTGGCCGATGGTTCCCAGGTCCCCGGTAATCACCTTATCGTAGTATTCCGGGGTGATATCAAAATCAATCAAGTTCTGCATCACCAGATCCGCGGCGGCCGGGGCCATGGTTTTCTCCGCATAGCCGCCGTCCACCGCCATGGCCGCCAGGCTCAGGGCCTCCCCCATGGTGGAGCAGGCACCGTAGAGGCCAAACAAAGGGATCTCCAGATTTTTCAGGCCAAAGGAGGTGGCAATCAGCTGGCCCAGGTCTGCAGGTGGCTCTCCGCCGCCTCCCAGTTGTCCTGCCCGCACATGGAGTCCGTCTCCACCTCATCAAACAGAGGTCCCAGCGGCCCCTGCACTTCCTTCTCCCCCGCCACGGAACCGGCCCCCAGAATATGAGGCGGGTTCTGAAAGCGGATGCTCGCTTTACCCTGCATCATGGCCATCTAGTCCTTTCATTAATCTTGGCGTGCTTCTCACGCCATAAAGGTACACCCGAAGGGTGTTTCACTGATTTTGGCGTGCTTCCCACGCTTCTCTCTGGCTAGTATGGCCGTTTTGCGCCAGTTCATACGCATTTTATTTTGACATTTCTTCCAGAAGATGCTACACTCTGTTAGGATATGAAAAATAACCGCATACTGTACGCAGGAGGAAAAACCGATGGAAAAACCATGTCTTGTGATTATGGCCGCCGGTATGGGAAGCCGTTACGGCGGTCTGAAGCAGATGGATCCCATGGATCCCCAGGGGCATATTCTGATGGATTTTTCCGTTTACGATGCCCGGGAGGCGGGATTTGAGAAGGTTGTATTCATCATCAAGGAAGAATTCCAGGAAGCGTTCCGCCAGGGAATTGGCCGCCGGGTCTCCCAAACTATGGATACCGCCTATGTGTGCCAGCGTCTGGAGGATCTGCCGGCGGGATTTTCTGTGCCGGAAGGACGGGTAAAGCCCTGGGGCACCGCCCATGCGCTGCTCAGCTGCCGCCATCAGGTGACCGGCCCTTTTGTGGCCATCAACGCCGATGACTATTACGGCAAACAGGCGTTCCGGGATCTGTACCGTTTTCTGACAGAGACGGAGGATGACGCCCAGTACCGCTTTGCCATGGGCGGCTACCGGCTGGAGAATACCCTGACGGAAAACGGCTATGTCTCCCGGGGGGTGTGCTCGGTAGATGGGCAGGGACTGCTTCAGGATATTACCGAGCGCACACGCATTGCCTGGCGGGACGGCACGCCGGCCTACACGGAGGATGACGGAGCCACCTGGACTTCCCTGCCCGGGGATACGCCGGTGTCCATGAACATGTGGGGGTTTTCCCGGAACTTCCTCCGGGAAGCAGAGGAGCGCTTTTCCGCTTTTCTGGAACAGAACCTGCCCCTCAATCCGCTGAAGTGCGAATATTATATCCCCACGGTGGTCCATGAGCTCCTGGACGAGGGCAAGGCCACAGTGCGGGTGCTGAAAACTGCTGACAAGTGGTACGGCGTTACCTACCAGGAGGATAAACCGCTGGTGGTGCGCGCCATTGCGGACATGAAAGCCCGGGGACTGTACCCGGAGGAATTTTAAAGATCAGAAAGGAACCCAACATCCCATGATTCAAGCCAGCAATGTAACTCTGCGCTTTGGAAAAACCGCACTGTTTGAAGACGTCAACGTAAAATTTGTGCCCGGCCACTGTTACGGCCTCATCGGCGCCAACGGCGCCGGAAAATCCACCTTCCTCCGGATTCTCACCGGAGAGCTGGAGCCCACCAAGGGCGAGGTGATTATCTCCCCCGGAGAGCGCCTCTCCTTCCTGAAGCAGGATCACTTCCAGTACGAGGATCAGGTGGTTCTGGATGTAGTCATGCTGGGCAACCCGCGCCTGGTGGAAATTATGAAGGAGAAGGAAGCCCTCTACGCCAAGGAAGACTTTACGGATGAGGACGGTATCCGTGCCAGCGAGCTGGAGGCGGAGTTTACCAACATGAACGGCTGGGAGGCCGAGTCGGATGCGTCCATCCTCTTAAACGGTCTGGGGGTGGAGCCTGGCCTCCATTCCAAGCTGATGCGGGAGCTGACCGGCTCCGACCGGGTGAAGGTGCTCCTGGCCCAGGCCCTGTTCGGCAACCCGGACATTCTGTTGCTGGACGAGCCCACCAACCATCTGGACCTGGCAGCCATCGCCTGGTTGGAGGAATTCCTCATCAATTTTGAAAACACGGTGATTGTGGTCTCCCATGACCGGTACTTCCTGAACAAGGTCTGCACCCAGATTGCGGATATTGACTATGGAAAAATCCAGCTGTACGCCGGAAACTATGATTTCTGGTATGAGTCCAGCCAGCTGATGATCCGCCAGATGAAGGAAGCCAACAAGAAGAAGGAAGAAAAGATCAAGGAACTGCAGGAATTTATCCAGCGGTTCTCCGCCAACGCATCCAAATCCCGCCAGGCCACATCCCGGAAACGTGCCCTGGAAAAAATTGAGCTGGATGAGATCCGTCCCTCCAGCCGGAAATATCCTTACATTGACTTCCGGCCGGACCGGACCATCGGCAACGAGGTGCTGGAGGTAAGCCATCTGTCCAAGACGGTGGACGGAGTCAAGGTACTGGACGATGTATCCTTTATCCTGGGCCATGACGACAAGGTGGCCCTGGTGGGCTCCGATGAGCTGGCCAAGACCACCCTGTTCCAGATTCTCATGGGCGAGCTGGAGCCGGATGAGGGCAGCTACAAGTGGGGCGTCACCACCTCCCAGGCCTACTTCCCCAAGGACAGCACCCAGGAATTCCAGCAGGATCTGACCATCACCGAGTGGCTCACCGGCTACTCCCCGGTGAAGGACGTAACCTATGTCCGGGGCTTCCTGGGCCGCATGCTCTTTGCCGGCGAGGACGGGGTGAAAAAAATCAACGTGCTCTCTGGAGGCGAGCGGGTCCGGTGCATGCTGTCCAAGATGATGATCTCCGGGGCCAACGTGCTACTCTTTGACGAGCCCACCAACCACCTGGACATGGAGTCCATCACCGCCCTGAACAACGGCATGATCAAGTTCCCGTGCGTCATGATCTTCTCCTCCCGGGACCATCAGATTGTCCAGACCACGGCCAACCGGATCATGGAGCTGGTGAACGGCAAGCTGATTGACAAGATCACCACCTACGACGAGTATCTGGCAAGCGATGAGATGGCCATGAAGCGCCAGGTGTACACCGCCCAGAAGGAGGAGGGGGAGAACTGATCCCACTCTCCCGCCGCGGCGGGATTCAAAAGGCTTTTGAGGGAATCAATCATATAATAGGCAAGAATGTTTTCGTAAGATGACGAGGGCGCCCGGTTATTGAAAAATAACCGGGCGCCCATCGCAAAGACACACTTTTAAGCCTCAGTGAAAACCTTTGCTGTGATTTTCCAGCCGGTCCAGCCTGGGTTGCGCCATCAAACCGTGTTTGAATGGGAGCACCGTTGATGGTAGCGTTTTCATGGAACGCCGGCTTCATCATCTCTCCGTCACCCTTCGCACAGCCATCCACATACAACTGTGCGACCTAAGAATTCTGAACGCAGCGATCGAAGTTTCGACTGTTATCGTTCTTTCACCATCTCACTCAATGGACGGTAATTGTTATGCCATTCCGCATAGGGGGTGGAATCCTTGCTGGGATAGCCAATCGGCAGCAGACAAATGGGTTTTATGTGTTCGTGTAAATCAAACGCCTTTGCCACCTGCCTTGCATCGAAGCCCCGTACCCATACAGAACCGATTCCCAGTTCCCACGCTTCCAGCATCATGTGTGTGCAGACAATACTGACATCCATTTCTCCGGTGTTGTACCCATGTTCCACAGGGCTTTTCCAAGCCTTTGAAGTGTCCGCACAAAGCAGCAGCACAACGGGGGCGTTGTAGGCAAAATGGGTAAGAGAGCGGATGGTATCCAGTGCCTCTTTGCTTTTCAGGATATAGATTTTCTGCGGTTGAAAATTGACCGCTGTGGGGGCAATCTGTCCGGCCTTCAAAATTTTCTCCATTTTTTCCGATTCAATGGGGCGGTCAGAAAAGGAACGGACAGAATAGCGGTCTGTCGCAAGTTGCAAAAAGTCCATTCCGGCCCTCCTTTATTTCGCCGGGCGAATTTGCGAATAACCGTTCCAGGCGAACAGTGCCTCTTCGCTCTCGTCCCCATAAACCTGCTCCACATCACAGATATACAGATAGTGGTCACCCACCTCATGGTACTCTTTCAGATTGCAGACGATGGCAACGCGGCTGTGGACAGGGATCTTGATGGAGCTGCCCTCCACTTCGGCAAGCTCAATGTTGAATTTGGAAGCCTTATCGGTATTGCGTCCCGTGGTGCTGCCGCAGCCGAGAACAGCGTCCGCAAGCTCTGCGCCGGGGATGGTCAGAATGACTTTCTTGTTATTCCGAACCATTTCGCCGCTGTAAGAAGTCTTAGCCATCGCATAGGCAATCATACTGGGCTTGTAGGAGAGATAAGTCCACCAGGATACCGTCGCAAGATTGGTAGTAGCATCCGGCTTTTGGGTGCAGACCACCGTCACCGGGTTGGGAGAAGTCAGTTGAGAAGCCTTCGGCAGAGTGATTTTTTCCATTGTGATCCATTCCTTTCTTTGTGTGATAAACAAAATTTTTCAAGCGCAGATCCTTATTGTTCTTTACCTTTTACTTGTGCATGAAGTCTGCGCCGCTGCGCCATGCTTGACCAACCTTCTCGCCAATGGCATAATACCCATTCTGCATTTGGTCAAAGGCAAAAGCATGGAGTTTTCCGGCGTCAATTTTCCCGGCATCGTCCAAAACTTTATCGTCGGCAATCACATTGACAATCTTTCCGAGTACCCGCAGGCCATAGGGCTGGGATTGCATTTCTACAACCTCACACTCCAATGTAAGCGGATATTCCGTAATGACAGGCGCATCTACCCGCTCGCTTTTAACGGCGTGGAGGCCAGTGCGCTCAAATTTGTCCGCCATCTTGTTGGAACTGGCGATTCCGAGAAAATCCGATTCTTGCAGAGTATCTGTTCCGGGGACAGCAAGGGTAAAGGCTTTTCGTGTTTCTAAGTTCGCTACCGTCTTGTGCTCGGCCTCCAGATTCAGCGCGACCATATCTTCCGCGCAAATCCCGCCCCAAGCCATCATCATCACATCAACCGTGTCATCCTCGTTATAGGTGCCGATCATATAGGTCGGCATGGGGAACAAGTAAGGCTTCACGCCCAAATTTTTTGACATAAGATATAACTCCTTTCCGTGTGGTCGGATTGACTTTATCCACCTTTGACATTGTAATCATAACAAGAATGAAAAGAAAAACAAGTACGCACATCAAAGTGCGATACTAACATTGAAACAATATACTAACTTTTAGGAGAGCGTAAAATGAGTATAGAGTGTATCAAA
>CAZSAF010000005.1:6112-34383 GCA_964604605.1 uncultured Lachnospiraceae bacterium | reverse complement strand
CAGACCACGGTGATGTCCGCTTCCTTCTCCATGTGGTATTCAATGACCTGGTTGCAATCCAGCTTGTAGATACCGTCACCGGAAGCAATCACCACATAGGGCTCATGGCTGTCCCGGAGGAAGCTCAGGTTCTGGGCCAGAGCATCCGCCGTTCCCCGGTACCACTCGTTGTTCTGGGGCGTAATGGTCGGGTTGAATACAAAGAGCCCTCCCTGCTTGCGGCCAAAATCCCACCATTTGGAAGAGCTTAAATGCTCGTTGAGGGAACGGGAGCTGTACTGGGTGATCACCGCCACCTTGCCGATCTGGGAGTTTGCCATATTGCTCAGGGCAAAGTCAATGGCCCGGTAGCTGCCCGCCACCGGCATAGCCGCCACGGCGCGCTTTCTGGTCAGCTCCCGCATTCTCCGTCCGTTGCCCCCGGCTAAAATCATTCCTAATGCTTTCATCCCTCTCCTCCTGCCTTCACAATGTATCCACCGTCCGGAAGACGCCCTTCCGGATAATCTTCCGGCAGCGTGTGCCCGGAGATGGCCGTGTTCTTACCCACCGAGACATGGGGCGGAATGTAGGAATTCTCATCCACCGTCACCAGGTCGCTGGCGTACACCCGGGTGTCCAGCTTGCTCTCCGCAAATTCGCCTTCCCCTAAAACACTGCCTTCCCCCACTTCCGTATTTTCCGCGATAATCGCCTTTTCAATCCGGGCGTTCTTTCCAATCTTCACACCCCGCATCAAAATGGAGTCGTGGACCACCGCTCCCTCCTCCACCAGCACGTTGGGGCCCAGCACCGAGTGGGACACCTCCCCGTAAATAGAGGAGCCTTCGCTGATGATGGAGCGCTCCGCCTTGGCGCCTTTTGCCATGTAAAGCGGAGGCAGCGCTGCCTCCCGGGTGTAGATCTTCCAGAACTCCTCGTACAGATTGAACTCCGGCACCAGGTCCACCAGCTCCATGTTGGCCTGCCAGTAGGAGCTGAGGGTTCCCACATCCTTCCAGTAGCCGTTGAACTCGTATGTGTACAGCTTGTCCGTCTTCTCAAAGCAGTAGGGGATAATATGTTTGCCAAAGTCACAGCCCGGCACATCCTTCAGGGCAATCAGCGCCTCCCGCAGCATCTCCCAGTTGAAGATGTAAATGCCCATGGAGGCCAGGTTGCTCCGGGGATTGGCCGGCTTTTCCTCAAAGGCCGTAATCTTCCGGTTTTCATCCGTCACCAGAATGCCGAAGCGGCTGGCCTCCTCCCAGGGGACCGGCATGGAGGCAATGGTCACCTCCGCCTGGTTGCGCCGGTGGCATCCCAGCATTTCCTCATAGTCCATCTTATAGATATGATCCCCGGACAGGATCAGGACGTAATCCGGATGATACTGTTCCATGTATGCCAGATTCTGATAAATGGCGTTGGCCGTACCGGTATACCATTCACTGTCCTGGCTTTTCTCATAAGGCGGCAGCACCGTTACGCCGCCGTCACGCTTGTCCAGATCCCAGGGCATTCCCGTCCCAATGTGGCTGTTCAGACGCAGCGGCTCATACTGTGTCAGAACGCCCACCGTATCCACTCCCGAATTCACGCAATTACTCAAGGGAAAATCGATAATTCGGTATTTGCCTCCGAATGCCACCGCAGGCTTGGCTACCTTTGCAGTCAAGACCCCCAGGCGGCTGCCCTGCCCTCCTGCCAGCAGCATGGCAATCATTCTCTTTTTCATCATTGCACTACCCTCGCTTTCTTACAAGTCCTTAACAAGCCGTGCAAAAATTTTACCTAAATCCGAAAAAAAATGAGCCTGTTTTTTTCATTACAGCGGGTCAAGCACTTGAATTTCTTGTCGATTTTTCTTAATTTGCAGATATTATAACATAATTCAACCTATTTGAAAAGCACGTCCGTCATACAATTTTCCTATATTCGTGTTTTCCAGAAAGTCACGAAAACTCGTAAAATTCAGTTGAAGACAACCCTTAAATCTACTATAATCAGTATAGGCAACTTTTATGACTTATTTTCCATGCCAAAATCCCACAGGAATCGCCTCCCGCGGGACTTGGCATTTTGTGAAAGGCAGGTATTCATTTTGCGCTTTCTGCACACAGCCGACCTCCATCTGGGGGCGGTTCCCGATATTGGCAAACCCTGGAGCAAGGAGCGGGCGGCGGCGGTCCAGAATTCCCTCCGGCGGGTCCTCCAGGATGCGGAGAAGCGGCAGGCAGATCTGCTGTTGATTGCCGGCGACCTGTTCCACCGCCAGCCCCTCCGGAAGGAGCTGAAGGAGCTGAATTACCAGTTTTCCCGGCTGACCCGCACCCGGGTGGTGTTCATTGCCGGAAACCATGACTATATTTCGGAGGCTTCCCCTTACCGGGACTATCCCTGGGCAGACAACGTCACCTTTCTGTCCTCCTCCTCTCTGACCTCCGTATACTTTGCGGATCTGGAGACGGAGATCCATGGGCTCAGCTACCACCGGCCGGAGATCCGGGAGCCTCTGTTTGACAACTGCCGGGCGCCTGCGGACGGGCGGATTCACATCCTGCTGGCCCATGGCGGGGATGCCCAGCACATCCCCTTCCGCCCTTCCTCCTTCTCTGGATCGGGCTTTCGCTATGTGGCCATGGGGCACATCCATCAGCCCCAGGTCTACCAGGAGATCCCCGCGGCCTACCCCGGCTCGCCGGAGCCGCTGGACCGGACGGACATTGGCCCCCGGGGCTACATATTCGGGGAAATTACCTCCAAAAAGACCCGGCTGGATTGGGTTCCCCTGTCCGCAGTCCAGTATGTCCCCCTGGAGATTCCAGTGGATGCCTCCTATACCACCGGGCGGATTCTGGATGAGATCCGGCCCCAGCTGGAAAAGCATCCCCAGTATATTTACCGGCTGCATCTCACCGGTTACCGGGACCCGGAGATTACCTTTGACCGGGAGCAGCTGGAATCTGCCGGGCGGATTGTGGAGGTGCAGGATGATACGGAGCCAGCCTTCGACCTGGAGGCGCTGGCCCGGGATCACGCCAACGACCTGATTGGCCACTATATCCGGGTGCTCTCCTCTTCCCCGGAGGACCCCATTCGGAAAAAGGCCCTTTACTACGGACTGCAGGCTCTGTGCAGCACCGAAAACAGATAAGGAGTTTTCTTTGAAGATTCATCGGATTCATATCAACCATTTTGGAAAACTGGAAAACCTGACATTAACCTTCTCCCAGGGGATCCACCTGATCACCGGGGAAAATGAGGCGGGAAAAAGCACGCTCCACGCCTTCCTCCAATCCATGTTTTTTGGCATGGAGCGGGGACGGGGACGGGCGGCCCGCACGGACCTCTACAACCGCTACCTGCCCTGGAAGGGAAGCAACACCTACGGCGGCGTGCTGGAGCTGGAAAAGGACGGCATCCGCTACGCCATCCACCGGAACTTTGAAAAAATCCAGCCCTGCACCCTCCTGGATGAGACCCATTCCCGGCAGCTAACCCCCTCGGAGGCCAATTTTTCCGAGCTGCTCAGTGGCCTGACCCCCACCCTCTACCGGAACACCCTTTCCGTGGGGCAGCTGCGGGCCGCCACCAGCCAGGATCTGGCGGAGGAGCTGCGGAACCATATTGTCAACCTTCGCTCCTCCGGCTCTTCCTCCGTGGATGTAAGTCAGGCGCTTCTGTACCTGAAGAAGGAAAAGAAAAAGCAGGAAAACGCCATCTCCCGGGAGGCCCGGCAGGAGGACAGCGAACTGGAGAAGCGGATCCAGCTGATGGAGCACGAACAGGCGTCCCTGCCCCAGGGGGAGGAGCTACCCGCCCTGACCCGGCAGAAAGAGAAGCTGGACCAGGAAATCCTCCGCCTGGGCAAGCACCACCAGCAGTTGACCCAGATCATTGCCAAGGGCGAGGAAAGCCTGAAAAAGTATGACATTTCCCGGGAGGAGGATGCGGAAGAGCTGCTGGAGGAGGTGGATGCCCGGGAGACGGAGCGGCAGCGCTTTCTTCAGCACTACCGGAATCCCCTGACCGGCGCCCTGCGCCCTCTGTTTGGAATTCTCAACCTGCTCCTGGCAGCCGGCGCCCTGGCCGGCCTCTGGCTGGCCTGCACCATGGCCCTTTCCAGCCACTACCTGCCGGCTGCCGGCTGCTTTCTGGCCGGCATTCTCAGCGGCACCTTCTGTGTGCGCCTGAACCGGCGCCGGGAGGCCTCCGCCGACTACCGGCAGAACTGCCAGATCCTGGAGGAGCTCTACCAAGATCTGTTGGGGGAGGCCCCTTCCTGCGGGGTGGACGCCCTGGCCCCCCGGCTCCGGGAACAGCTGGAGCATTGCCGGAAGCTCTGCAGGACCATCTCCCGGAGTCGCCAGGCCTTAAGCCGGGACATGGAAGCCCTGTTGCAGGCACAGCAGAAGCAGTCGGGCCTGCAGACGCAGCTAGAAGCGGCCCAGCGCCGGCGGTGGGCCGCCGACCAGAAAGGGGAATCCATCCGCTCCCTCCAGGACCGGCGGGATGCCCTTCAGGAGCCTCTCCGGCGCAGCCGGCAGGCGGAGGAGGAAAAGCAGGCCATTGAGCTGGCCATGGAGACCATCCAGGAGCTCTCTACCACCGTCTTTGACTCCTTCGGGTTCTTTCTGGAGGAGAAGGCATCCGAGCTGGTCAAGGGCATTACCGATGGAGCCTACACCGGCCTGTCCATAGACGAGGACCTGGGACTGACCCTGCTCCGGGACGGACAGAGAATCCCCCTGTTCCAGGTCAGCGCCGGAACCGTAGAGCAGGTTTACCTGGCCTTCCGGCTGGCCTGTATTGAATTTCTGTGGCCGGATCAGCAGATGCCCCTGTTTCTGGATGACACCTTTGCCTTTTATGACAACGAGCGGCTTTCGGCCACGCTGTGCTGGCTTTCGGAAAATTACAGCGGGCAGATTTTCCTCTTTACCTGCCACGAACGGGAGGAGGAAATCCTGGACGCTGCCCGGATTCCCTATCAAAAAATCTCCCTCCCCTGAGCCGCGGCCTGCCTGCCAGGCCCGGGATTGGGCCCTTGAAACGCACGCCCGCCGATAGTGTCCAGAGAAAAAGCAGTGGCACAGCGGAAATCTCCGCTGTGCCACTGCTTTTTCTCTGTTCTCTTTACTGGCCGTTCTGCAGGAAGTCCTCAATCAGCGTCCATACGCCGTCGGTCTCCATGCCCAGCTTCCATCCGCCGATTCCCGCCAGATTGTAGGAGGCCAGCGCGTCCAGCTTGGCTTCCAGGGAGGCCTCATCCTCCACCCAGAGCTGGCAGGTAACACCGGAGGAACGGTCCCCCTGGGCATAACTCTGCCCCAGCTCCGCCATCCACTCCTGGCTGAAATTCTCATACTGGGCCATCTGATCCAGCACCCCCTGCACCTCATTCATGCCCACGGTGGAGGAGGTGATCACACCGCCGTTATCCTCCCAGAGGCGGGTGTAGAAGGGAAGAGCACAGATCACCTTCTCCGCGGGGACCTCCTGGAGCGTATCCTCCACGCCCTGGCGCACAAACTCCAGGGAGGCGGTGGAGCCGGGCTCCGACCCGTTGTAATGCTCATCATACGCCATGACCACCACGTAGTCGGCCACCACTCCCTGCTCCGCCCGGTAGTAATGCTCCGTCCAGGCGGAGGGCACATAGTTGTCCACCGAGAGGATCAGTCCCCGCTGGCGGCAGGCCACCGAAAGCTCCCGGATCAGCTGGATATACCCGGCTCCGGCCTCCGCCGGAAGCTCCTCCAGATCCACATTGATGCCGTCCAAGTTGTACTCCTCCGCCTGGGCCATGAGGCCATTGATCAGATTGGTCCGGTGGGAGGTAACGTTCAGCAGCTCCACCGCGTTGACCCCTTCTATGTTGATATTCTCCACCAGGGCCCACACCTGAATGCCCCGGGAATGAGCAATCTCCACATACTCATGGCTGGCACGGGACTCCAGGTTCCCCTCCTCATCCTGGATGGAGAACCAGGTGGGGGCCAGCACGTTGAGCCCCTGAGCGCTCTCCAGAAGGCGTTCCAGCGAGTTCACCCCCGACTCCGTAAAGACCTGATGCCACACCAGGAACACCTTCTCGTCCAGGGTGGTGCGGGTGTAAGCCGGAGCCTGGTAGGGACCCGGGTCCGCCACCGTCTCCTGATCAGTCAGCTGGCTGTTCTGCATATAGCCCACAAACCCGGTCCGGGTGTAGACGGTGGACCACTCCTCCCCCTGCTCCAGCACCGTCACCCGGTCCCCCGGGGAGACGTCTGTGATCACCGGGCTCTTTACGTCCTGCTCCGTGCGGACCTGGGCTTCCTCCTCCACGCCGGCGGTGGTGGTTTCCCCCCACTGGGTGCGCAGAAACACCCGGTTGGGATTGGTGTAGGTGTCCACCTGGATGTTGGTATACTGGGCCACATAGTCCAGGGCCACGTAGACGGTGCCGTCCTCCTGCAGCAGCACCGGGCCATCCTCCATGGTAGTGTCCAGCCCTGCGGTGATCACCTCATTGGCGGTGGTCACCACCAGCAGCTGCTCCGTCGCGTCCCAATAGAAGCGGCTGTTCAGCTCATTCTGCACAATGGACAACGCCAGATAGGCCCGCTGGGAGCTCCAGAGGGCCCTGCTCTCCGAGAGAACACCATTGGAAATAACCGCGGCGGTTCCCTCCTCTACCGGATACAGTTCGCCAATATCCGCCCGCTCCCGGGACGGTGTATTCTGATGAATCACTTCATAAATGATTCCTGTAACCAATACAATGAGGATGAGGACTGCGACTATCAATACGGGAAGGTTCTTGTTTCTTTTCGCATTCGCCGAGCTCATGAAATACCTCCTTAATCTTGGCCCATTATAGCATACCCATTGGCAATTTTCAAACGCTCCCGGGCAATCGGAACAAATTTCTTCGGCAGAAGAGATTCCGGCTTTTCCTGGTCAAAGATTTTCCTCGGTCTGGCCGTTTTCCACCCGGTCAAACCGAATTTCCACCAGCCTGCCCCGATCATCCGAAATGTAGTCTCTCATGTAAGCACCGGCCTCCCTGCACACACACAAATCGGCAATGTCCTCTGGGGGCACCGCCTTTCCCTCTACCGTCAGGGCGACCCCAGCTTTCTGATAGGCATGAAGCGTCTGGAGAAACAACTGGTAGTCATCGTGATATATTAGAGATGTCCGTTTCATACGTTTGCCTCTGCTCTCAAGAATTGAGATGAGATAAGAACCTTCCCGCAGCCCTCCCCGGCCAATGCGCCCCACCTCCCCTTCATTTTACAAAGTCAAACGACATGTGTCACGCAATCTGCAGGCACAAATTGTGTCAGCTGTTGCGCTTCCCGCCGTATCCATAAATTTTTCACCTTTTTCACATAATATTTCCTTTACACGCATAAAGTATTTGGGGTATACTAAGGAAAAGATTCCGATAGATGGGAAGTGAGCGCATGAAAATTGAACGTATCAGTGAAAATAAGATTCGCTGTACCTTAAACCGCAGCGACCTGTCCGCCCGGCAGCTGACCCTTCGGGAGCTGGCCTACGGCACGGAAAAGGCGCGGATGCTGTTCCGCGAAATGATTCAGCGGGCCACCGCGGAGGTAGGGTTTGAGGTGGAGGACATTCCGCTGATGATTGAGGCCATCCCTCTCGCCAGCGAAGGAATCATGTTGATTATAACCAAAATTGATGACCCAGAGGAGCTGGATACCCGCTTTGCCAAGTTTACCCCCTCGGATAGGTGGGAGCCGGTGGCCTCGGAGGAAGATGAGGAGGAGTTGGATTTGTCATTCCCTTCCGGCGTCGGCGATGTGCTGGACGCCCTGAACCGTTACACGGAGAGTTCCCGGCAGGAGCCCTCCATCTTTACCCGCTGTTTCCGCTTTTCCCGGCTGGAGCAGGTGATTGAGGCAGCCCATGCCCTCCGGGGGCAGAAGCTGGGGGACAACGCCCTGTATAAGTCCGGGGACGGCACCTATTACCTGACCCTCACCTGTGCCGGGCACCGGGCCATGGAGTTTAATAGTATCTGCAACCTGCTCTCCGAGTATGGATCCCTGACCCGTTCCACCGCCGGCCTGGAGCTGTACTACCGGGAGCACTATGAGCCTCTGGTGCCGGAGCGGGCGCTGGAGTCCCTGGCAGAGGTGTAAAAAATGCCGTACCGCCGGCAAAAAACCGGCAGGTACGGCATTTTTTTTCTCTCATCTGTCGAAACATTACGATGACATTTTCTTGCTTTTCCCCTTCCGGGCGGCATATAATAAAGGAGGCGGAGGCCTGTCCTCCCCACAGCAAATGGTCGCAGGAACCGGAAAGGGGACAAGATGGAAGAACAACGCCATCTGATATCCGAAGCCTCCAAGATCACAGGCACGGAGGATCACATCCGGTTATTCCAGGAAATTCAGGAACTGAAAAACAAAGGCTACCAGCTGAAGGTCGTCAAGGACCTGCTGGAGGGGGGCAAAATCCTGCCGGACACCAAGGAGCTGGCCCTGCCCACCGAGGCGGAAACCCAGGCGGTGCAGGCCGCCAAAATGGAGCAGTTCCAGAATATTATGACCAACATTATGGCGGAGGCCCTGGCCCGCAACAACGATGCCCTGAGCCAGGAGGTCAGCACCCAAGTGGGGGACAAGTTGGTCAAGGAGATGAACTACGTGCTGCGGGAGCGGGAGGAGCAGGAAGAAGAGCGCTTCAAGCGCCTGGACGAATCTCTCCGGGCCATCCAGCACAAAAACAAGATCCGGGCCGAAGCGGCCGCCTCCAAGGCCCCGGTGGTAAAATTGAAGAAAAAACGGTTTCCCTTTGGGAAAAAAGCGCCGAAGCATGAGCCGCCCGTCTGACGGGCAGCCTGCGCTCCGGTGCTTCGCTTCCACCGGTGCCCCCTCTCTCCGGCCCTTCCGGGAGGATGCAGGCCACAAGGGCAACGAAAGTATTGCAATCTGCCGGAAATTTGTATATCATGGACAAGGGTGCCTGTGCCCCGCCAATCCCCGAAAAGACGATTGAAGAGAACCGAAAGATGAGGTATCGGATATGTACGAAGAGCTGTATACTTCCATTCCCGATCCGGACGCTTACCTGGCGCGGGTGGGCCTCTCCCGCCCCGCCCGGCCGGACCTGGATTTTCTGAACCAGCTGGTGTATGCCCACCAGCAGCGGATTGTTTTTGAGAACCTGGATTCCTGCCTGTACCGCCGGCCCGTCTCCCTGGAGATCCCCCGGCTGTTTGACAAGGTGGTCACCCAGGGCCGGGGCGGGTTCTGCTTTGAGCTCAACGCCCTGTTCACCCAGCTCCTGCGGGATCTGGGATTCACAGCCTGGGGCTGCATGGTCCGGCTGATGCGCAAAAAGGACTTTGTGCCTCCCATCCGGCACCGGGGCAACCTGGTGGAGCTGGAGGGCCGCCTGTACTTCTGTGATGTGGGCTACGGCGGCCCCATGCCCCCGGGCGCCGTGGAGGTTGCCGACGGCGGACGGCTGGAAGCCCACGGGGAAACCTACTGGATCCGCCAGGCCGACCCCTACTGGTGGACCCTCTACCGCACCACCCACACCGGCGAGACAGAGGAAATGCTGCGATTTTTCACCGCGCCCCAGGACGAGGTGGATTTTGTGGTGCTCAGCGACTTCTGCTCCTCCAGCCCGGAATCCATCTTCACCCGGATGCCCTTCCTCAACCGACGCACCCCAAACGGCAGCCTCAGCATTCTGGGGAACACCTTCACCCGGGTGGAGGACCACGTATCCACCTCTACCACCATGCAGACCCAGGAGGAATTTTTCCGGATCCTGAAGGAGGAGTTTGATCTGGAGGCGCCGCTGACCCTGGCCTGAGCCGGCGGAAAACCGGGGGCTTCTCTTGGGAAGAAGGCGCCGCTATTCTGCCGTGCAGCACAGGTCAAACCGGTACCACCGGCCCGGCTCCGGCAGGATCATCCTCCCCGCGCAGCCCAGCTCCGCCAGCTTTTCATTGGTTGCCCGGGCAATGGCGTCCATCCCCTCCGTGTTCTGCTGGCACAGAGAGAAGATGTACTGGGCACCGGAGCGCTGCAGGACGGCGGCAAAATTGTCTCTGTGTTTTTCCAGCCCCCGCTCCTTATGGCGAAGGATCAGATGGGGGGTATATTTTTCCCACTCCGCCAGGTATGGTTCATACAGGCCGCTGTCCATGGCAATCTTCAGATTCCCCGGCAGGGTGATCAGAAAATTGTTGTTGTACAGGGACCCCATGGTCCCGTGCCGCTGCTCCACCGGGTCCGGGCCAAACCGGGCCGCCTCGCTGTGGGGGATCAGGCTGATGGGCTGAGTATGGCGGCCGGGGAGCCATTTAACCCGGAACGTATCAAAATTGTACTCTCCCCCGTCGCTGGCCGGGATCATGGCTCCCGGCGGAATGTCAAACCGCTCCGCCAGCTCATAGGCGCTGTATCCGTTTACCACAATAATCGGGTGAAATTTATCCCACACTTCCTTCAGGGAGGTAATGTGATCCCCGTGGATGTGGGTGATCAGCACATAATCACAGCCTTCCAGGTCCTCCACACCAAAACCGGACTGAAAGTCCTTCTCCCAATGGTTGGCGTCCTCCCCCGCCTTCTGAACCAGCATGGGGTCAATGACAATGGTCTTGCCGCCGGGCAGCTTGATTTCACAGCAGTTTTCAATGAACCAGCGGATCTTGAAGCCGGTGACACACTCTTGCTTTGTATATTCCATAGGGCCCGTTCCTTTCTTTCTGTCTTTTTGGTTTTCACAGGAAAAAAGCCTTCCTGTAAAGAAAGAGAAGGGATGGCCCTTGCGGATCATCCCTTTTCTTTGTCTGAATTTTCACCTGATCAGCCCTCGGAGATCGCGTCGTTGGGGCAGGTAGCAGCGCAGGTGCCGCAGTCGATGCAGGTATCCGCGTCGATCACGTACTTGCCGTCTCCCTCGGAGATAGCGCTGACAGGACATTCTGCCTCGCAGGCGCCGCAGCTTACACACTCATCGGAAATCACGTATGCCATAGTTGTATCCTCCTAAAAAATCATTTGAGGTTATTGTAATACAAGCCTAGCGGAAATTCAAGTTAAAAGTTTTGTTTTTTGACGCAAAACTTATGTTATGATGATACAAGCGTCATCATCTGCAAGGGGATTATGGAAAAGGCCATCCGCCCGCTGACAGAGTCCGCTTACGTGCTGGGAATGCGCTTCTCCTTTGACACCTCCCTGACCCTGCTGGCGGACTATGAAAAGCTCCATCCCGGCTTTTTCCGTGAGAAAAGCCGCCGGATCCTGATGCTTTCCAGCCACCGGATCCCCTTGAACCAGGCATTGATCCGGGATCTGTTCCAGGCCCGGGTCAGCAACCGCTCCCCGGAGGAGTGGAAGAACCCGGAGGAGCTGGCCTCCTACGCCGCCTCCTTTGATCTGGTCATCAGCGGGCAGGAGTGGATTCCCCTCTGGGAAGGGCACCACATTCCCTGTTTTTACAAGCCCTTTGACGAGACCATCTCCCTGCAGCAAAATTTCCTGATGGCGGAGGAAATTGCCCAGTCCCGGCGCCTGCTCCGGGAGAAGAAGGATGCCATCCAGACCATCCTGAACAACAGCTTCCACGCCATCCTCACCCTGGACTGCCAGGGGACCATTTTCCAGGGCAACGGACAGGTGAAGCGGTACTTTAAAAAGACTCCGGTCCAGCTGGAGGGGGAAAGCATCCACACCCTGCTGCCCCAGCTGACCCCCAGGCCCTCTGGGAGGCCATTGCCCTGCGGAAGGATTTCTACGGCGAGGTGCTGGAGTACGAGGACAACCTGCTGGTGATGAACAGTTTCTTCCTGTACCAGGGGGAGGAGGTTTCCGGCATTGTGCTGAACTTTGAGGAGCTGCGCCAGACCTCCCGGGTGGAGCGGAAGCTTACCTCTATCTACCAGGAGAAGGGGCTGGTGGCCCGCTATACCTTTGACGATATTCTGGGGGATTCCCCGCAGATGGAGGAGGTCAAGGGCTTCGCCCGGAAGTTTGCCCTCCACGACGCCAACATCCTGTTCTACGGGGAAAGCGGCACCGGCAAGGAGCTTTTTGCCCAGAGCATCCACAATGCCAGCCCCCGGCGGGAGGGCCCTTTTGTCTCCGTCAACTGCGGGGCGTTCCCCGAATCCCTGCTGGAAAGCGAGCTGTTCGGCTATGCGGAGGGAGCCTTCACCGGCGCCTCCCGGAAAGGGAAGAAGGGCCTCTCTGAGCTGGCCAACCAGGGGACCATCTTTCTGGATGAGATTGGGGAAATGAACCTAGCCGGCCAGGTAACGCTGCTGCGGGAGCGGCAGGGGGGATATTCTCCTGCTGGCAGAGCATTTTCTGGAGGTCTTCGGCCAGAAAAACCAGAAGCAGATTGAGTTGACCCCGGAGGCCCGGCAGGTGTTAAATGCCTGCCCCTGGAAGGGAAATGTGCGGCAGCTGCGGAACTTCTGCGAACGTCTGGTGATTGTCACCGACACCCGCACCGCGTCCGGTGAGCAGGTCCGCCGCCACCTGGAATACCTGGACCCGGAAATACCGCAGGCCCCTCCGGTCCCAATGGAGCCGAGTTCCCGGTCCCTCCCCGGACGTCCGACCCGGAGCTGGCCCGGCTGCTGGACGCCCTGAACCAGACCGGCGGCGTGTTGGTCACCTGAGAAAAGCTTCCTATGGAAAAAGACGGGGCGCCTCACCTGAGACGTCCCGCCCTTTTTCTGTCCAACCGCTCTTCCGATCAGTTGTTTCTCTTTTGTGGCTGGTTCTCCGCAATGATCCGGAAAGGGATCACCACCGCCATAGCTTTATCCTCGTAATACCGGAAGCTCAACGCGCTTCCCTCCAGCGCCTCCACCGGCAGGTACGCCCGACCGGAGATGGCCACCGTCTCGCCCTGGATCTTTTCCCCAAAGAAGCCCTCCAGGTATTCGGGGGAAATGTACAGGCGTCCCTCCTGCTCCACCAGCGGCGCATAGCCCTTCTGGCGGTCGCAGTTGTTCTCCACCACCTGGGTGGCGCCGGGTTTCAGCACCGCCTTGGGATAATCCGGCTCGCTGCGCAGATAGTGGTCAAAGAAGGCTGCCAGGCCCTGGACCACCGGGTAGGTGCGTCCGTAGCGGCCGTTGGTGTTGCAGAACAGGAAGCTGTCCGCGTCATACCGCTGATACTGCTCAAAGGTCCGCTCCGACTGCTTGTAAGGAATGTCCACCATCACCATGCCCAGGCCGCCGAACAGGGCCACCGGCGGGCTGTCCGGGGCAATGTGGTTCACCGGGCTGCAGTCTTCCGCCAGCTTCACCATCCGGTCCATCTCCGGGTCCTCGCCCCCATGGCCGCCATCCCGGTAATCCCGCAGCACCTTCAGTCCCTTGCCGGGGCCGCTGAAGCCAATAACCTCTGCTGCCGGGGCCGTGGGGCCGTCAGTGTTTTCAAACTTCATCTTCCGGATGTCCTCCGGATAGTCCTTGTACTCCTCCGTCAGATCCTTGCCAAAATTCAGCAGGTCCGACCAGCCATAGCCTACGCTGATGGCCTGGAGACGGCTGGACTGGTCCAGGTTGCCGCCCACGGTGCCTTCCAGTTCCGGCTCCCAGGCAGTCACACCGGTGATCAGGGTACCGTTACCGCCCAGGGACTGGCCGCAGCAGCCCAGCTTATCCGGATCGGCCCCGAACTCCGCCGCATGGGCCCGGATATACCGGATGCAGCCCTTCATGTCATAGACGTAATCCGGGAAGATGTTGGGCGGATAGTTGCGCATGTCCACGCCGATGACCGTGTAGCCCAGGCGCAGCAGTTCGATCTGCTGCTCTCCCAGCCAGGACGGGGTACGGCTGTAGCCGTGCATATACAGCACCGCCGGGTTGGGGGTCTTGTCCTCCGTGTTCTCCCGGAACACTTCCACATACAGAGTCTTGGCCGTGGGCACAAACAGGTGCTTTTCATGCGCGGAAACCGGCATCACGTCCACCACCTGGTGGCGCTTCCAGGGCATGGGCATCACCACCGGGTCGCCGCCCTGGTAATCCTGGATGAAGCCGTCCTCCAGCGGACGTCCCTCCAGGCGGAAGGTGAAGCCGCCGGCATACACGGCCTTCCCGTTCTTCATCTCGCAGGCCAGCTCCGGCGCGTCTGCGTCATAACGCTTCCAGGTGCCGTTGTAGTACAGATATACGTGCTGGTCAAAGAAGTACAGGGTGCCCGGCCCCTCATAATCCGCCGTCCGCACGGTGCCGTTGTACACGTTCTCCTCATGCTCCACAAAGGGAACCGTAATCTTGGAAGCGTGGTCCCCGCCCTGGTACAGCTGAATGGTGGGCAGGTTGGCCTCATCGTACATGGGGTGCTGGAATTCCTTCTTGTTGGCGCAGGTGACGGTCAGGCGCAGACGGCTGCCCTTGGCAAAATGCCAGCAGGCAGGCTCCACGGCAAACCGCAGGCACACCGGCTGGTTCATCCCCTCCTCCAGGCACTTTTTCTGGTCGGCCCGCAGGCAGGGATGATAGGTGGCGCCGCACTCGTTCCAGGTCTCCCGGGGCGCTTCCGTTCGGTGGGAAGCCCGGATGGTCCCCATGGAGATATAGGTAGACTTTCCGGTCTTGTCCACTTCCTCCAGGTAGACCAGGAAGTCCGCGTCCGGCTGGCTGCAGGTGACCCACAGCTCCACGGACACATTGCCCACCATCTCATTCCGGTAAGGGGGGAACATGGGCTTGGTGGTAAAGGTCAGGGCCTTCTGGTCCACGCCGGGAGCCATGTCGCCGTCCCAGTGGAGCATCATCCGGTTGAAGGTGGCGCCTTTGCCATCGTTGTTGTCAAATACCTGGATGGAGGTATCCACCTGGTACTCCGCCGTGGACTCCTGCTCCGGTTTGGCCAGAGACAGGCTGCCGTCGTTGACCGAATGGCAGGTGCCGGATTTTTCCCCCGTCAGATACAGGACCGCCGGGCGTGCGGTGGTCAGGGGCCAGGTATCCGAGAAACGCCATCTCTTTCCCGGCTCTGCGTTCATCACATAGTAAGCAAAAGGAGGACGCTGGTCAAAGCCATTGTCTACCCCCTTCAGCAGATTGTCAAACCATTGCCGGTGCTCCGCCGGGAAGTCAAAGGCTCCCTCCGGGATATCCGGGTTGCCGGTTCCCAGGCTGCTCTGGACGTGGCCCCAGGGGCCCAGCACAATGCTGCCGCCCCACTCCTTGGCCGCCATTAGCTGGCCAAAGGCGCCGGTCTCCAGCAGGCCGGCCATCTGGTGGTTCCGCACGCCGGTGGAAGCAAACAGGTCCAGGTCCGAAACCGGCGGAATGGTCAGGTTGGTCTTCTCCCCCTCCAGAATCGGGTTCTCATCATCCCGGCACATGTTGGGGATCAGCAGGGACTGCATGAAGTTCTTGTTCTTGCCGTACTGGCCGGTCTCATAGGCCTCGTAGGCCATGGAGCCATCCGGGTCCTCATCCACCGGAGCCACTGTCTTCAGCAGCTCCTCCTTGGTCTTCTTGGGTTCCGGCGGCTTCGGCGGCATCACCGGGCACGCGGAGATGCCGTTGGGATAATCCTGATAGTAGAAATCCGGGTTGGCCACAATAGGGGTGATGCCCTTGAGGCCCTTGCTGGGCGTCGGGCGGGTCACCGCCGTGGCAAACTGGATCAGGGCCCGGTTGGAGCCGCCGCAGGTAGCCACCTGGCCGTCGCTCCAGTCCTGGGAAATCATCCAGTCGATGACCGTGTTCACATCCTTCCGGTCCTCCAGGCTGGAGAAGCTGACGTTGGTGCCGTAGGAGGCACCGCAGCCCCTCAGTTCCAGCACCGCCCCCACATAGCCGTAGGGCACGCAGCCTTCAATGATATTGATGCCGGTGTTCTTCCGCTCAAAACGTCCGTTGCGGCTGACCACCAGAATGGTGGGGAACTTGCCCGCCGCCAGGGCCCCGTCTTCCCCGGCGGGGAAGATCAGGTCCAGGGCCAGGCGGGTTCCATCCGCTCCGTGGACGTACTGGGAGACCACCTTGGTTTTCGGGTAACAAGGTTCGCCAAAGCCTTCATACCGGCCCGGCAGGGAAACTCTTTTCTGTGTCATAATACTGCTCTACTCCTACTTCCAGCCAATCCTTACGCTTACGCTTCTTCCTTCTTGTGCTGACCGATGTTCATCATCTTGGTGCCGAAGAGCAGGACCACCACGGCGCCGATGAGGGCGCTGCAGGACATCACACGGTAGCCCATCTCATAACCTACGCCCTGCAGCACGGTTCCTACCAGCACGCCGGCGATAATGGACAATATATCCGTGGAGAAGTAGTTGGTGGCCTGTATGCTTCCCATCTGGCTCTTATCCACACTCTTGAACAGGAATACGTTGATAATGGTGCTGTAGCAGTAACCCAGGGTGCAGAGGATCATGCCTACCAGGTAAGAATTATACGTATAAGCGCCTCCCAGAACAATCAGGCCAACACCCAGGCAGATGTACAGGGTAACCAGCACGTACTTGGGATGGATAATATCGCACAGGGCGGACAGCACAAAGCTGGCCACGGAGCTGATCAGTCCGGTTACCACCAGGATGGAGGTGATGTCAATGCCCCGCTCCTGCGCCAATACGTTATTATAATTCTGGCCAACCGTCCAGGAGAATACCGCCAGGCTCAGCACCAGGCACAGGGGCACATACTGCCAGTGCATGGACTTGAACATGCTCTTTTTCTCCTTTGGAGCCGGGATTTTCACTCTGGGATCATTGAAGTTCAGGAACAGAACCAGCACAATAGCAATTACGGAGAAAGAAATCGCCACCAGGGTAGCGGTCAGTACACCGGCACTCTGGTACAGGCTGGTGCCCAGGGCTCTCACCATCTCTCTGGGAAGGTTCTGGACCAGGCTCAGGATGGCCCAGGAGGTACCTAGTACACGCTTGTCCATCATCATGGCCACCACAGCGGGCATTACCACACCGACCAGGGACCAGCCAAGGCCGTACACCACACCTCTGGCCGCCATAAATCCGGCATCGCCGGTCATACCCAGGGTAGCCACCACCAGGAAGCAAAGGGCACGGAAACCTAAGATTACGACAACAACCAGTTTCTTCTTCTGCGAATCTGCCAGAGCACCGGCGGGCATCCGGCTGATCAGGGCCACCACCGTACCAATGGAAGCAGCCGTGCCGATGGCGGCGGTACCGACGCCGGCGGCGGCCGCCCCCATGTTCATGAAAGAGCTCATCATGGTCAGGCTCATGTTGGAAAACACCTGAACCAGAATGATGAGAATCAGGTTGCGGTTTATAATGTCTTTAAACCGAATTTTCTCCTTGGGAGCAGTTGTTGTTTCTGCCATTTTCTTATCTACCTCTTCTTTCTTTCTATTTTCCGCACGCCTCCCGCCCTCCCGGTGCGCGCTTACCAAAAAAGGCGAGACACGTTTGAGCGATACTTTTTGTATAAGCAAGAAGCGTGCCAAAATGAATGGCACGGTTTTTCCCCATTTCCCGGGCTTCTCCGTCTTGGCTTTTTGAATGATTTCTTTCACTTGTGACATTTTCACACCAGTTCTTGAGACTTCCACCTCTGCATCCGGCGCTCTCCTCTCCTGTTGGAAACCGCAGTTCCACCTCTGGAAAGCGCCGGAAAAACCACACATCTCCCTAGACAATCCGCCCGCCTTGTGCTATACTGTTCCCGGAGTCCAAGGGCTCTGAAAGGAGCGGAATTTCCGCAGGAAAAGGAGGAAACAATCATGGCTTTCACCGTTAATAAGGATATGTTGATCGGGGAGATTCTGCAGCAGGACATCAGTGTTGCCCCCATTCTCATGGCCGCCGGCATGCACTGCGTCGGCTGCCCTTCTTCCCAGGGTGAGTCCCTGGAGGAGGCCTGCATGGTACACGGAATGGACTGTGACCATCTGGTAAATGTTGTCAATGAATATCTGGCCAGCAAAGAGTGAGGCCTAAACTCCCAAAATTTTTTCATGCAAAGGATATCCCGCAGAAGCCAGTGCGAACCCACACTCGCTTTCTGCGGGATATCAATCCGTCAGTAAATCCCGAGAAAGGTTGGCGTTTTTCACAGCCAAAATTTCCATAATCGCAATTTCGGCAGTAGATTCCGGGAAATTCATACAGACCAAATTTCATTTATTGAAACCTCAGCAGTAAACGGCAGGCAAACCATACCGCGAAAATTCGAAAAATGAAACATTCAGCAGTACCAAAGAACCGCATCCAGATATTTTGTGATGCCGAAATGGGCAAACTATTGTATAATCCGTATATGGAATGGGATAACTCTCACCAGAATTTTACCCCAGAAAGGATGGACGAAACAATGCCCCGGCATATTCATCTCATTGCCACCGGCGGCACCATAGCCGGAACCGGCCAGGCCGGAAAAACCAGCGGTTACGAGGCCGGAAGCCTTCCGGTCCGCAGCCTCCTGGACACGCTGCCCCCGCTGCCGGAAGACCTGCAGCTGACGGCGGAGCAGCTGTGCAGTATTGACAGCAACGAAGTGGACAGCGCCCTATGGCTCCGCCTGGCCCGCCACATTAACCATCTGGCCCAGACGGACATAGACGGATTTGTGATCACCCACAGCACGGACACCATGGATGAGACCTCTTATTTTCTGAACCTTACCGTCAAAACAGAAAAGCCGGTGATCCTCACCGGCGCCATGCGTCCTTCCACCGCCGCCAGCGCCGATGGCCCCCTGAATCTGTATCAGGCCATCCATCTGGCCGCCAATCCGGAGGCGGCCGGTAAAGGGGGATCCTGGTCTGTTTCTGTGACAGCATTTATTCCGGCCGGGATGTGCAAAAGGTAAATACCTATAAGACTGATGCATTCAATGAGAAGGACCTCTCCTGCCTGGGCTATATGCGGGACGACCAGTGCTATTTTCTTAATGCCAGCCTGGCGGTCCACACCACCGCCTCCTGCTTTGACGTCTCCGGCCTCACAGAGCTTCCCCGGGTGGACATCCTCTATTTTTACGCCGGCGCACCGGCGGATGCTCTGGAATTCTACGCATCCCGCGCCCGAGGTCTGGTCATTGCCGGCACCGGCAGCGGCAATTACAGTCCCCAGTGGGTGGAAAAGATCCGGCAGCTGTCCCACCTGCACCTGCCAGTGGTCCGGTCCTCCCGGATCGGCCATGGGATTGTCAGCCGGGACCCCCATTTTGAGGGTTCCGACAACTGCATTCCCGCTTACACCCTGCCGCCCCAGAAAGCACGGATCTTGCTGTCCCTGGCCCTGACCGTCACCGATTCCTATTCCGATATTGAGGAGATTTTCCGGAAATACTGACACGAAGCTTTGCGAGTCACGGGTGGCTTTTGGGAAACTAAAACAAATCACTATGCGATCCTGTCCGGGTGAGATATAAAATTAACTCGTTCCCGTCTACTTCATAGATCAACAGCCAATCCGGGGTAATGTGACACTTGCGGCACCCCGCATAGTCCCCAATGAGCGGATGATCCCTGTTCTTCTCCGGCAACATCTCTCCCGCCGCCAGCTTTTTAATAATATCCGTTGATAAAGAAATATCAAAGCCACGCTTTTTTACACGTTTTAAATTGCTTTTGAAATTTTGTGGTTGGCCTTATGTTATACATCAGCAAGCAACTCCTCCATCATCTGATCGACATTGGAATAGGTCTTGCCAAGATTCGGGTTGGCCTTCATTCTCTTGACTTCCTGGATTGCTTCGACGGTTTCCTTGTTCGGCACATCACCGCTGATTTCAAAAGGTATTCTGTTCTCTCGAACAACTTTCCTTGCAAAAATATTGATCGCCGTCGTAACAACTCCTTTCGATTTTAACATTGCCCGCCATTTCACGTTCATTGTATGCTTTTTTATTGACATTATCAACACAATATAGGGTGGCACAAAAGGCCACCCTACATCCCAACAAATTTATGTTCCTATTTGATCTCCTCCAGCTTCAGCCGATATATGTTCACCGGCCGGCCTTTCTGGCCCAGGCGCTTCTGGCCCACAATCTCCGCCGCGTCCCCTTCCTGGAGATGGGAGAGGATCTTGTTGGCGGTGCGCAGAGAGAGCCCCAGGCGGCTGGTCAGCATCTCCGAGGTCAGATCCTGGTTGCCGCTGCTCCGTGAGAACTCCATTACCTTCAGCACATTCTCCGAGGAAAGGCGGCACCGGGTGGCCACCTGCTCTACATAGTCGGAGGAGATGGCGCTGGGGCGGGGATGCTCTTTCTGGGAGGACCGATTCTTCAGGAGAATAATGTTGTTCTGGCTGTTGATCAGATAGCTCCGGAACTCCCCCTCCGAAGCCCGGCGGGCCGAAAGAGCCGCCGCCTCGTAGGCGTTCTCCCGGGCCTGCTGGAGGCTGATGCCAATTCCGTATCCCATGCCGCCCTTGAAGCGGACCTCCTTCCGCAGGTAATCGTACAGAGGGCTCTGGGTGAAGGAGCCGGTCATCTGCTGTACCGTCTGGGCGTCGGTGAACACCTCAAAATCCATCTGCACCGGCTTCAGGATCAGGTTGTAGCCGGTCATCTGGCTGTAGCGGTACACCGCCTGCTGAAACCGCAGCCGCTTCTCCTCCCCCCGGGCGTCGCCGGGGGCCTGGCCCATGTCAAAATAGATTAAAGCCGTAAGTCCCTTTTCCATGGTCCGCAACTCCATGGCCTTTTTCAGCAAGTTCAGCTTGTACTCCACCTCGTTGCAGGTCACATCCAGGAAATGAAAGGGAGTCCCGGTTTCCTGGAACATCCGGGTGGCTACAATGGAACGGGTCACAAAAAACCGGACCCGGCCGCTTTCCATACACCGCCGGTGCCTTCCCAGCATCTCCTGCTCATAGGCAATGGTCTCCTCCTCGGAAAAACCGTTGACCAGCTGTATCTCATCCTGCATCATCTGCTCCAACCGGTTATGGAATACAATCTCCTTCAGGTCGTCCTGCTCCTCCATCAAATCCAGCCGGATCTGGCTGAGGTTCAAGTCCGGTTTGGAGACCGTCTTCTCCAGCAAATAACGGTAATAGCTTTCCACCGTGGCGTTAAAGTATTCCCGGGGGGCCTCCCTGCCGGCGGACAACAGGGCGATCACCCGGTCGGAAAACAGGCCGGAAGTCAAAAAACCGTCATAATCCCTCTCCGTAGACAAAAAAGCTTCCCGCAGGGCCCGCAGATCCTTCACAATAGAAATGGTCAATCCTGCACCCCGGGAAGCCCTCCGCAATCAGTTTTTCTCCGATTCCATTCGGCTGTAAAATGCTACTCTGTACTCCATAAAACCTCGCTGTGTTGTTCCAAAACATCTTTTTCTCTCACCTTTGAGAAAAACTCAATTTATTTCATTTTACCGCAATATTTTGATAAAGGCAAGAATTTGCCACACGGCTTCTCAAATATAGGCTGTGAACCCGGAAGCCCACAGCCTACGTTTAAAATTCCATATAAAAGAGAGGAAATCTCACCGGCAAAGCGCATTTTACCGGTACCCGGACTCCCGCTTCCAGGCGCCGTTCTCATACAGGGCGTACTGCTGCGGCTCCAGCGCGGCTCCGGTAAGGACTGCGTTGGTGCTTTCCATGAAGCTGCAGTTGCGGGTGTGCTCGGCCGCCATTCCATTACCGGCAAAGCTGATCCGCATGGTATTAATATAGGAAGTCTCCCGGAAGCACAGCTGTAGCAGGTACCGTCCATCCTCCTGCCAGGCCCCCACTGCCGATACCTTTTCAAACAGCAGGGACACATCCGTATCCGTGTCCGCCGTCTTCACGCAGGTAACGCCATCCACCCACTGGCCAAAGCCAATCTCCGCCGTGAAGGTCCCCTCCCGGCTCTCCAGGGTGAAGGTGTCCCGCTGCCCTTGCTCCTCCGCAAAGTGGAAGGTGATGGCGTTCCAGTTGAGGCGGTTGTCCCCCAGCAGGTAGCGCTTGCCGGAAGCCTCCCAGGAGGCCGCCTCCCAGGAGGGCTTTCCCACCGGAACCGGGATGCGGAAATCGGCCATCCGCTGCTGCTCCCGCTCCCAGGCAGCCCGCCCTTCCGCCGAGTAGCCCGGGGATTTCATACCCGGCACCAGCGTATTCCAGATCTGCTCCTCAATGGCTTCCCGCTCCGGCCCGTTGGCCCCGGCGGTATAGGCCACCACCGCTCCCAGCTCCGGGAACACGGTGCAGACCTGGCCGCAGGCCCCCCGGAGGGAGAAGGCCTTCTCCCGGGAATCCACCCAGATCTGATAGCCGTAGCCGGCCATCTCCGGGTTGGAGGAGGAGTGCATGGGAATCTGCACGGTGGTGGCGTGCTCCACCCAGTCCCGGCTCAGCAGCTGCCGGCCCTCCCACTGGCCTTTCTGCAGCAGGAAAACACCGGTCTTCAGCAAGTCCTCGGTGGTCATCATCAGCCCCCAGCCGCCGACATTGTAGCCGTGAGGCCCCTGCTCCCAGCTGACATTGGTAATGCCCAGAGGATCAAACAGCTTTTCCTTCAGGTAGTCGAAGGCCGTGCGCCCGGTCACCTTCTGGACGATCACCGCCATCAGGTAGGAGGCGTGGGTGCAGTAGACAAACTCCGTCCCCGGCTCGTAGGCCACATAGTGCTCAAAGAAATTCCGCACCCAGTCCACCGGGTCCAGCACCTGCTCCTGGTGGAAGCAGGAAGGGCTCCGGGCCAGAATATCGTCCGGCCGTGGCCAGTTGAAATCATGGGGATCCGAGGCAAAACCGGTGCTCATGGTCAACAGATGCCGAATCTGCATCTTCTCCATGTTTTCACAGGGACGGGAGGGCAGATACTCCGGAAAGAAGGAGACCACCCGGTCATCCAGGGAGAGCAATCCCTCCTCCACCGAAAAGCCAATGGCTAAGCCGGTATAGGTCTTGCTGGCGGAGAACAGGGTGTGGCCCAGCTCCGGCCGGTAGGGTGCCCACCAGGCTTCCGCCGCCACGCCGCCGTTCTTGTACACCATAAACGAGTGGAGCCCCAGCGCCGGATCCTCCAGATTGTGATACAGTTCCGCCAGAGAGGCGGGGGAAATCCCCGCCTCCTCTGCCGTAATTCTCTTGAAATGTTCCATAACAAACCCCTTCTTTAAACTTCCTCACTCTTTTTCTTCCGGTCCACCCGGGATCTCCAGGCGTGAAGAATCAGGGACGCGGCAATGACGCCGTAGCACACGGTCATCCGGAAGTATCCGCCTACCATGGAGTTGGAGAACAGATTCTGGGCGGCCAGCGGGCTGACGTTGAACAGCAGGTGGAACAGCAGCGTACCTAGAATAGCCTGGCCAATGGTGGCCTTCTGCACAGAAGCGCCGCCAATGAGGATGGCCGCCACGCAGTAAGTACCTACACGCTCATGGCCATAGTAGGTGTCAATGGTTCCCAGGTTCTGGTAGAAGATGATCTGTCCCAGAGCCGCCATAACCGTGGAGATGATGATGGCCTGTACCCGGACCTTATCCACGTTGATGCCGGAGGATGCCGCCACATGGCGGTCATGGCCTACGGCCCGCATATCCTGGCCCAGCTTGGTCTTCATAAATGCCTGCACCAGCACACAGGCGCCAAAGATAATCAGGTAGGTGGAGATGGGCACCCGCACCAGCATCTTGTACATCACCAGGGAATCCATCTGTCCGCCGGTGATGCCTGCCAGGATCAGCACCACGCTGACAATCAGGCAGATCCAGTACCGCCGCTGCCGGTTCTTCTTCACCAGAATCCGGAACAGATAGTACAGGGCAAACAGGACTCCAAAGAAGATCAGGGCCGTAAACATGTCCACCTTGGTGCTGAGGCCGCCGATCTCAATGTTGTCCAGGGCGTACTGCATGGAGCCCATCTCCAGGGTGTTTTTAATACCAATGCCGCTGGAGAGCAGGATATCCGAGGAGAACTTGATGACGCCGCCGGCAATAAACAGGAAGATAAACTGGTACACGCCGTTGGAGAAGAAGCCCAGGATCATACTGGTGATCATCTCCTGGCCCTTGGTCTTGTTCAGCAATTTGCCGGCCAGGAAACCGCAGAGGATGGCCACCAGCGCTGCAATCACCATGGCCACCAGAATGCCGGCCAGCCCCTGGATCTGCCAGATGCTCACCAGGATCAGACCCACCTGACCGCTCATGGCTCCCAGCACAATACCAAAGTTCAAACCCATGCCGCTGATAACCGGCAGGATCAGGGACAACACCAGCAGGGCGTTCCGGTCAAACCGGTTCACCAGATCCGCCAGAATGGTGGGGATGCCGGTGCCAGAATAGTATACACCCAAAGCGCAGATTACCACAAACAGAAGGGGGACAACATTTTTTCCCGCAAAGCTTTTGATCTTACCCATTATTTTTCACCTCCTGCCTGAGAAAGCGCGTACAGAATGATGCCGTTTTGTACAATAATCCGGAACACCTCGGACAGGTTGCCGTCCGGCAGCAGCATGTTGGCCACCGGCAGGGCCGTGGTCAGCATAGTCTGAAACAGCAGGGTACCCACAATGGCGTGCCACACACTGACCTTCTTCATGCTGGCGCCGCCCAGGAGGATGGCCGCCATGGGGGTAAAGGCCATGGTGGAAGGGGCTTCATACATGGAGTAGAACCCGTAGCTCTGGGCATACACCACAATTCCCAGGGCACCCAGGGCGGTGGAGATCACCGCGCCAATGATCCGGCACCGGTTCACGGAGATACCGGAGGATCGGGCATACTCCGGGTTATCGCCGGCCGCCCGCAACGTCACACCCGCCTTGCTGCGGCTGAAAATCCGGATAATCCAGCAGACGCCGAACACAAACAGGAACAGGCCGGTGGGGATGGTGATCCCCCCGATCTGGAAGGACAGGAAGTTGTTGAGGATCCCGCTGTAATACCCGTCCAGGGTCACCGTAGACCGCACGCCATCTCCGCCCATGGGCCAGATAATGGTGGGGTTGCTGAAAGGGGCGGCAAACCAGAACATGCACATCAGGTACACCACGGTGTAGCCCAGGTAGTTGCCGATGAGCATTTCCGATCCCTTGATGCCGTTTAAGATCTTGCCGTAAATCACACCCACCAGGCTGCCCACGATCAGGGCAATGAGCATGGCACAGGCAATGCCGTAGATGTTGGTCAGCCCCAGCTCAATGCTGATCATGCCACCCAGCAGGCCGCAGACAATACCCACCGCCAGGCCCATGTTCAGGCCAATACCGGACATAATGGCCGGCATCATGGCCAGGGCCAGGATCAGGTTCTGGCCAAAGCGGACCAGGGAATCGCTGATCAGCTGTGCCATGTTCTGGCCCTGCAGGAAGGCGGCCAGGAAAATCAGAATAATGAAGGCAATGATGATGATGCGGGGCAGCCCCAGCTGCTGCATCCGTTTTTTAACCATTTCCATAGCGTTCTCTCCTCTCTACTTGCTGCCCATGGCCAGGCCGAACTCCTCGTTGGAGGCATCCGCCCGCAGAATATCTACCACCTTGCCGCCGGAGACAATGGCAATCCGGTGGCAGACCTGCCGCAGCTCGCCCAGCTCAGAGGACGTAAAGATAATCGTCACACCCATTTCCCGGTTGATGCGGGAGATGGTTTCCAGCACAATGGATTTGGCTCCGATGTCAATACCCCGGGTAGGCTCCGAAACCAGCAGAATATCCGGCTTCAGCAGGATGGCCTTGGCAATACAGACCTTCTGCTGGTTGCCGCCGGAGAGGCTGCGCACCTCCTGCTTGGGCCCGGTACAGCGGATCTGGAACTCCTCAATGTATTTCTCCGCCGTCTGCTGCACCTTCTTCTTGTCAATCAGGTGGATGGGGCCGATCTTCTTAAAGAATTCATCGTGGTTGACCATGGCCGGCACCACCATGTTCATCTCAATGGACAGGTCTGGGGCAAATCCCTGGCGTTTCCGGTCCTCCGAGACAAAGGCCAGCTTGGCCGCAATGGAGTCCTTGGGGGAATTCAGCTTCAACGGCTGTCCGAACACGGTTACCTCGCCGGTGGTGGGATAAATGCCCATGATGCCGTTGGCAATTCCCAGCTTCCCCTGACCGGCCAGGCCGCCGATTCCCAGGATTTCTCCCTTATATACGTCCAGGTCAATGCCGTTTACCCGCTCGCCGGGCATTTCCACCTTCATGCTCCGGATGGAAACGGCAATCTCCTTCTTTTCCTCTTTGCTCTCCACTTGATCCTGGTGCTGTACCGCCACCAGTTCCCGGCCCACCATCAGCTCCGCAATCTCGCCGGCGGTGGTGGCCGCAATCTTCATGGTCTTTACGTTGACGCCGTCCCGGAGGATGGTCACCGTGTCTGCCACCTCCATGATCTCCCCAATCCGGTGGGTGATCAGCAGCACCGCAATGCCCATCTTGGACAGACGCTTGATAATTCCCAGCACAATCTCCGCCTCGGACTCCGCCAGCACGGCGGTGGGCTCATCCAGGATCAACAGCTTAATGTTGCTCTTATCCAGTTCCCGGGCGATCTCCACAAACTGCATATATCCAACCGGAAGGCTCTGGACATCCGCATTTACATCCAGGTCTACCCCCAGCTTATCCAAGGCACCCCGGGAGTCCTCCCGAATTTTGTCAAAGTCCACATTCCGCAGGCTCTTGCCGAACACCCGGCTCAAAGCGCCATTCTTCAGGGGTTCCCGGTTCAGTTTGATATTCTCTCCCACGGAAAATCCGGGAATCAGCATGAACTCCTGGTGAACCATGCCAATGCCGTGGACAATGGCATCCTGGGGACTCTTGATATGTACCTCCTCCCCTTCCAGATACACCTTTCCCGTATAGCCACCGGTGGAGGAAATCACGGGCATTCCAAACAGAATGTTCATCAGAGTGGATTTCCCCGCTCCGTTCTCCCCGCAGAGCGCGTAGATCTCTCCCGGCATGATGTCCATGGACACATCCTGCAGCACCTGGTTGCCGGAAAATGCTTTTCCGATATTTTTCATGGAAAGCACAGGGGTATTCTCAGCCATGTATCTTCTCCTCTCATTCCTTCTAAATTCACGAAAAGCACCACGAGAAGATTCCAATGGTGCTTTTCGCTTCAATTACATATCCGTTCGATTTTTGATTCCTACAGGATCAAGAAGTCCATCAGGAAGGCAAAGTACTGCGGGTAGGTGGTTCCGTTGCTCTCCCACTCCGTCAGGTACACGTTCACATCCATACCGGCCATCTCGTCCGCCCGGGCGTCGATGATCTCCCGCATGGCGTCGATGTCGGTTTTCTCTGTGATGATGCCCTCCGCATACTGGCATGCATAATCATAGATGGCGTAGAAATACAGGGCGGAGGAGGCTACCGGCCAGGTGGCGGTGCGTCCGGTCATGTTCCGCTCGGCCATGGCTGCCTGAATCTGCTCAATGGCATACGGGGCATCGTTGGACTTGTCATCCGGGATCTCAATGCCCAGGCCGCTGATGAAGCCCTGGAACGGGCTGGGGTCACAGGTGGACGGAAGCATGGCGCCGCTCTCCACCACGGCTCTCACCAGCACGTCCATCATGGCGGTGTTAGTTCCAAAGAAGGCGGTGTCCTCGCCGTACTCCTCTACCTTACGGGGCACATCCTCCAGAATGAACTGCTGGGTGCCGGTTACGCCGGAGTCGCCCATGGGGTCCGGAGTGGTCTCCTCCACAAACTGAATGCCCAGCTCATCACACTTGGCCTTCATGATATCCCGGCGGTCAGCCAACAGCTCCATGGCCATGTGGCGAGGGAAGGAATAATGTACAAAAGTCGTGGCGCCCATCTCCGCAGCCGTCTCCACAATGGTGTTGCCCATCTCGGTCTGATTGGGGTTCAGCATAACATCAAAGGCAGCCGCGGAAACATCCGGGTCCTCGGCCACCACGCCGGTGGCGTACAGCACATCCGGGCGAACCTCTTTACAAGCGTTGACCGCTGCCGCGCAGCCAGCCTGCTCCTGGAAGATCAGCAGAGCCTTCACAGACTCATCGGAAACCAAGGACAGGGCGGTGGACATAATGGCCTCCGGCTCGTTGTTGGGCAGCACCGCGCCTACGATCTTGTCCCCGTACTGGGCCTGCAGCTCCTCAAAGGCACGCACCGGCTCCTCGCTCTGAGAAGCATCGGTGTACATAATGGCAATCTTGTAATCGGAGGCAGTGGTCTCACTGCCTGCGGCCTCGCTGCCGGCTGCTTCACTTTCGGCTGCTTCACTTCCGGCATCGCTTCCCGCAGCCGCCGTGGTACTGCTTGTACCGCCGGAGCATCCGGCCAGCACAACCATCAGTCCTGCCAACAGAACCGCTGTCAACTTCTTCCCAAACTT
>CAZSAF010000005.1:0-6102 GCA_964604605.1 uncultured Lachnospiraceae bacterium | reverse complement strand
ATGTGTTCACGCTCCCTTTCTTTTTTTCACATTTTTCCAATGCGCCGAACATTCCTTGACTTCTTTGGAAATCGGTGATAGGATAAAATCGATTTAAAGAATGCTTTCGGAATATTCTTGATTAGAGAATAGCATATTTTTTTGTATTATGCAAGACTTCTTTGAACCATTTTTACATTTAATTTACATATTATGCAAAGGAGGAACGTTTTATGCCAACCAATCTGATTCAAGAGGCCCACAGCCTGCAGCCCCAGCTGAGCCGCTGGTACCAGGATCTGCACCAAATTCCCGAGGTGGGGCTGGATCTGCCCCAGACCTCCGCATACATTCTGGGGGAGCTGACTGCCATGGGGTATGAGCCCCAGGTGGTGGGCACCTCCGGCGTATGCGCCCTGCTCACCGGCTCCCGGCCCGGCCCCACCCTGCTGCTGCGGGCGGATATGGACGCCCTCCCCATGGAGGAGATCAACGACCTGCCCTTCCGCAGCCCCCGGAAGGACGCGGCCCACATGTGCGGCCACGACTCCCACATGACCATGCTGCTGGGCGCAGCCAAGCTGCTGATGGAGCAGCGCTCCCAGCTGGCCGGGAACATCAAGTTAATGTTCCAGCCCGGGGAGGAGGGCTTCAACGGCGCCCTGGAGATGATCCAGGCCGGCATTCTAGAAAATCCCCATGTGGATGCAGCCATGGCGCTCCACTGCCTCTGCGGCGATCACCACCCCAGCGGCACCATGCTTTGCGCCCTGGATGGGCCGGCCAAGGCCTCGGCGGATTCCATTGTGATCCGGGTATATGGCAAGGGTTCCCACGGCGCCACCCCGGAACAGGGGGTGGACGTGCTGAACATCCTCTGCCATATCCACAGCAACCTGCAGACCATCCTGGAGCGGGAGATCAGCCCCTTTGAGCAGGCGGTGCTCTCCATCTGCCAGGTCCATGCCGGCACCGCCGCCAACATCCTTCCGGCCGAGGGCTTTATGGAAGGAACTCTCCGCACCTTCAACGAAGAGACCCGGAACACTGCCAAGAAGCGGATCCAGGAGATTGCAGAGGGCACAGCGGCCCTGTTCGGCGGCCGGTGTGAGGTCCAGTTCCACGACGGCCTGCTGCCCACCCTCAACAACAAGGAGCTGGCGGCGGAGATGTTCTCCTACGTCCGGGAGCTGCTGGGGGAGGAGCACACCGGGATCATTGGCCCGGTGATGGGTGCAGAGGACTTTTCCGAGGTCAGCACCCGAATTCCCACGGTCTATATGGACCTGGCCTGCGGCAGCGTAGAGGAAGGCTACTGCTACGGCGTCCACAGCCCCTACTTCCGGCTGAACCAGGAAGCCCTGCCGGTGGGGGTGGCCACCTTTGTGGAGTGTGCGGTGCGGTATCTGGAGAAGCGGGAGGAGTAAGAAACGTGCGCCGTCAGGTGCATCCGCAAAAAAGCCCGCCGGCGGACGAAACCGTCCCGGCGGGTCTTTTCTTCTCATGGCTTGGGCGTGGGTGTCCGACAGGAATTCCACCCGGCATTGCCAGGCTGCTTTTCCGTTATTACCGCTGTTTTTCCAAAATTCTCCATTCTAGCAGTGGCGCCTCATCTGCTCTGCCGCCTCGTTCTCCTGACACTCTTTTTCTGCGGAGAACACCTGCGAAAAGGATGAGGCCGGATCACCAGCGCCTCCGTGGAACGTTTCTGGAAAAGGGCCGAAGCCCCACGCCGGCGCAACAGCCCTTTTTACTTTTTCATATTCACAAACTTGGTGTACTGGGGCAGCCACACCAGCTCCACGGTGCCAATGGGACCGTTTCTCTGTTTGGCCACAATCACCTCCGCAATATTCTGGGAGGCACTGTCCTTGTTGTAGTAGTCATCCCGATACAGGAACATCACCACGTCCGCGTCCTGCTCAATGGCCCCGGATTCACGCAGGTCCGAGAGCATGGGCCGTTTGTCCGTCCGGGACTCCACCGCCCGGCTCAGCTGGGACAGGGCCAGCACCGGCACCTCCAGTTCCCGGGCCAGGGCCTTTAAGGAACGGGAAATCTCCGAAATCTCCTGCTGCCGGTTGTCCGACTTGCGGCCGCTGCCGCTCATCAGCTGCAGATAGTCAATGATGATCATCTTCAGCCCGAATTCCAGCTTGTATTTCCGGCATTTGGTCCGCATCTCCGAGATGGAGATACCCGGGGTATCGTCTATAATCAGCTTAGAACGGCCCACAATGTTGACGCCCTCCACCAGCTTGTCCCAGTCCTCATCGGTCAGGTTGCCGGTGCGGATGGCCTGGGAATCCACCCGGGACTCCATGGCAAACAGCCGGTTCACCAGCTGCTCCTTGGACATTTCCAAGCTGAAGATGGCCACACACATATCCTTCTTAAACGCCACATGCTGGGCAATGTTCAGCACAAAGGCCGTCTTTCCCATGGAAGGCCGGGCAGCGATTAGAATCAGGTCCGAGGGCTGCATACCGGCGGTCCGGTAATCCAGATCCGTAAAGCCAGTGGGAACACCGGTCACCGGGTTCTTGCTCTTGGACGCCTTGTGAATCCGCTCTAAAGCGCTTAAGGCCACTTCCTGAATGGGCACATAGTCGTCATTCCGGCGGCCGTTGAGAATGTGAAAGATGGTTTTCTCTGTATCCGCCAGAATGTTTTCCACACTGTCCTTGCCGGCATAGCAGGCGTTGGCAATCTCCTCATTGGCCTTGATCAGCCGCCGGAGAGTAGCCTTTTCCGCCACAATCTCCGCATAGTACTTGGCGTTGGCCGCATAGGACACCCCTGCCACCAGCTCGCCGATATAGGACATGCTGCTCACCTCCGGCGGCACATCCTTGGTTTTCAGCCGGTCCTCCAGGGTCAGCAGATCCACCGGGCGGCCCTCCTCATAGAGCTCCACCATGGTATCAAAGATCATACCGTACTGGCGGTGGTAGAAATCCTCCCCCCGGAGGATGTTCTCCACCACGGCAATGTTCTCATTGTCCAGGATCATGGCTCCGATCACCGACTGTTCCGCCTCCACGCTGTGGGGCGGCACCCGTTTGATGAGCGTTTCCTCCATTATCCCTTCTCCTTACGCTTCGGTCACTTCCACCTTCAGCTCCGCCGTCACATCCCGGTGCAGCTTCACCGGCACCGGGTGCACGCCCAGGGTCTTAATGGGCTCCGGCAGCACAATCTTCTTCTTATCCAGCTCCAGGCCGCACTGCTCCTTGGCCGCCTGGGCGATTTCCTTGGAGGAGATGGCGCCGAACAGCCGTCCGCCTTCTCCCACCTTCACCGCCAGCTTCACCGAAACCTTGGCCAGCTCCGCGCCCAGGGCCTGGGCCTCCGCCAGCTGCTCCGCCGCCACCTTGGCCTCATGGGCCTTCTGCTGCTTCAGCTGGTTCAGGTTCTGGGGCGTGGCCTCCACCCCCAGCTTCTTGGGCAGAATGAAATTCCGCGCATAACCGTCATTGACTTTCACTACCTGGCCTTTTTTGCCCAGGGACTTCACATCTTCCAACAAAACTACCTGCATATCAAATGGCTCCTTCTTCTAACATCTGCATAATGGTCTCTTTTACCAGCTCCTTGGCCTCCTCCACGCTGCAGCCGGTAAGCTGGGTGCCCGCCGTGCTCAGATGGCCGCCGCCACCCAGCCGTTCCATAATCAGCTGCACATTCACCTCGTCAATGGACCGGGCGCTGATATAGACCTTGTCTTCATACTTGGTAAACACAATGGACGCCTTAATGCCCACCACATCCAGCAGCTCGTTGGCCGCCTGGGCGCCCACAATGGTAGGGCTCTCAATCCCCTCGCTGGGACAGATCGCCAGGGCAAAGGAATCCTGGAAAATCTCCGCGCTGCGCAGTGCCTCCGCCTTGGCCCGGTAATCCTCCATTTTCTCCCGGAACAGCTTCCGCACCCGGGTCATATCCGCGCCGCAGCGCCGCAGATAAGCCGCCGCCTCAAAGGTGCGCACGCCGGTTTTGCTGACAAAATTGTTGGTATCCACCACAATACCGGCATAGATGGCCTCCGCCTCCAGGGGCTTCAGCTTCAGGTCATCGGAGAAGTACTGGAGGATCTCCGCCACCATCTCGCAGGCGGAAGAGGCAAAGGGCTCAATGTAGGAAAGGGTGGCCTTTTCCACCGTTTCACTGCCCTGCCGGTGATGGTCCAGCACCACAATGCTGGCGGTTTTCCGCACCAGATCCGGGCACTCGCTGTAGCTGGGCTTGTTCACATCCACCAGCACCACCGTGGTATTCTCATCCAACAGCTCCAGGGACCGCTCCCCACTGACAAACATATCGTCCGGGTACTCGCTGTTCCCGTCAAACCGCAGCTTCATGGGCCGCACCGAGGAAGTGACGTTGTCCAGCACAATGTGGGCTTTCTTTCCCAGGGTCTTGGCCGCCCGGAAGATTCCGACACTGGCTCCGAAGGAATCAAAATCCCCCATCTTATGGCCCATAATCAGCAGCTGGTCCTTGGTGGCCAAAAGCTCCTTTAAGGCCTGGGCCTTCACCCTCGCCTTCACCCGGGTATTGGTCTCTTTCTGCTGGGTCTTGCCGCCAAAATACTTGTTGCCCTCCGGATCCCGGACAATGGCCTGGTCGCCGCCGCGGCCCAGGGCCAGATCCATGGCCATGCGGGCATATTCGCCGTTGCGGGCATAGGTATCCGCCCCCACGCCCACGCTGATACTCAGGGTGGGCACCGTCTCATTGCCAATGCTCAGGCTTTTCACATCCTCCAGCACAGAAAACCGCTCTTCCTCCACCTTCTTCAGGTCTTTCTGCTTCAGCAGCAGGAAGAACTTATCCTTCTCCATCTTCCGGACAATTCCCTGGTGGTTGCCAAAATATTTGTTGATCTTCCGCTCAATAAGGGCTGCCAGCAGAGACTGGCGCACCGGTTCGGTGCTGTTCATGACTTCCTCGTAGTTATCCACGTAAACCAGGCCCAGCGCCGCCTTCTGATCCTCCATCTCCGCCAGGGCTGCCAGATGATCCGTCTCATCAAACAGGCATACAGAGATCAGCGGGGTGTCCCCGGCAATCCCCTGCATCTCCACCCGGAAGTCCGTGCCCTCAAAGTGGATGTGCTCCGTCCGGCTCTCCCCTTCTCCCGGCAGGTGATCCGAAAGCTCCGGAAACAGGTTGCACAGGTGGCGCTGGTAATGGGGGTTGTCAAAGGTGATCTTCTCAAAGCTGCGGTTCATCCAGAGGAAGTCCCCCTTTGCGTCCACCAGCCCGTATGGGACGGGAATAGCTTCCAGCTGCTGCCTCTGGATCCGGTCAAAGGCCGTGGCAAAGTTCACCATCTCCCGGATCAGCTGTTTCCGCCAATACAAGAACCACCACAGGGAAAAGATGGTGTACAGGCATGCAAAAAGCAGCGCCGCCGCTTCGGCGCCGCTCCCCACGACACAGACAACCACCGCCATTCCGATGACCACCGGCAGTACATAAAAGGGCCAGTAAAGAATCCTCTTTATACGGCCGCGAATCGTACCGTCATTTTTCATTCTCTGCCTCCCAGCCGTTCTCCGTTCGGATCCGGCCGCCATTTTTCCATTGTTCCGGCTGCCGTACAACCTTGTGCGGCAACTCTCCCCTTTCTCCGGCCGGCTCACCGGCGTGGGGAACTGCGGTTATTATAGCATAATCCTTCCGGCGTTGCAACGTTTGTTTGCCACTTGACGAAAGAACGATGGGGCTGGGAGGCAGTTTGTTTGGCTTACTGCTCCTCTTCCGCTTCCCACTCCTTCTTCCACTGCTCAATCTGCTCCGGGGACACCTCCGAGATATCGATGATATCTTCCATCTTATCCCCGCGGGCCAGCATGCGGAATACCACCCGTTTCTCTTTCGTGCTCTGGCCCTTTTCCATTCCCTGTTCGATTCCCTTTTCTATGCCTCTCTCCATTCCTTCCTCCACGCCTTCCTGAAAAATCCGTTCCACCACATCTTCCATCTCTTTTTGTCCTCCTTCTTCCGCTTTTAGAAAATGTACCCGGTCTGACAGGGCCCCCTGACTCCGGTCCTCCAGGTTATACAGCCGCCCTGCCTCATCCTCCGCCAGCACGTCCAGTTCCGAATCCTTGGACA
>CAZSAF010000004.1:10106-35716 GCA_964604605.1 uncultured Lachnospiraceae bacterium | reverse complement strand
CCGCCAGATTCAGCTTGATGTCACTGGAAAGGCTTAGGATCTTGCTGACCTTCACCCCCTGCTCCGGCTTCAGCTCATACCGGGTCACCGTGGGGCCGCAGCTGATGTCCGTCACCGTCACCCCCACCCCGTAGCTCTGGAGGGTCTGCTGCAGCTTCACCGCCGTTTCCTTCAGCTCACGCTGGGACATGCCGCTCTTTCGGGGCCACCTCTTTAAGAGGCGGAGAGGCGGCAACTTGTACTCCCGCTTCACCGGCGGCTGTACCGTCACCGCCGCCGCTGCCGCCGGACCGCCCGCTGCCGGAGCCTGTCCGCTGCCAGCCATGCGGGAGCCGGCTTCCCGGCTGCCCGCCGGATCCCGGAAGGTAACGCCGCTGTTGCCGTCCTTCTTCTCCCCGGTCCGCCAGATACTCTCCGAGGAGGCTGCACGGCCACCGCTCTTTGCCGCCCCTTGCCCGGAGACAGCAGCGCCGCTGTTCCCCCCCTCCGGCAGGGAAATCTCCCAGCTCTGGCCCGCTGCCGGGTCCGGGGCCGGGAACGCATCATAAGCCGCCATGGCGTCCTCCTCCGCCGGCTGCTCTTCCATCCAATCCTCCGCTGCGCCTTCCGGTGCGTCCGGTTCCATCACATCCTCCGGCCGGATCTCCTCCAGGGGAGGCTCCTCCTCCGCCGGTTCCTGCCCGCGGGAAAATTCTTCCTCCGGGAACGCCCGCCAGGAATCGATTTTGGCCGCCGACTGGGCCCAGTCCGCCGGTGTCTCCGCCTGGGGCGAATCCTCCTCCAGGGCTGCCCGCAGCTCCGCGTCCAGAGCCTCCAGCTCCGCCAGGGTGCGCCGCTCCCGGGGGCTGCGGATACACCCCATGCCCGCCGGTTCCGCATGCAAAGTTTCCGCATCCTCCCCGGCCTCCGTACCGGAGAGGGCTGTCCCATTCTGATGGATCTGGCCGGTAAAGATGTCAAAATCCAGCTCCGGAGCATTCTCTTCCTTTTGTCCGCCTTCCGGCAGAATTCCCCGGGAAACCAGGTCCTCCGGCGGCAGGTCCGCCGCAGCCGGCTGCGGATTGGGCGTTTGGCTCTGGGCCTCGGTCTTCTTCCGCTTCTTCGGGCCCGCCGGATCCTCCTCCACAATCAGGGTGGTGTTGTCCAGGGCCACTCCCTGTACCTTCTGTTCCACCCGCAGCCGCTCTTCCCGGATCCGCTTTTCTTCCTGGCGCCTGGCTGTCCGCAGCGCCTGCTCCTCCCGCATCCGGGCCATATCCTCCCGGGCGGAGTGGACCACTTTGGATCCCTTCTCATGCAGCGGGCGAATGAAGGATTTGCCGGTGACAAACACCACGCCGGCAATCACCAACACCACCAGCACCACGTAGGCCCCCAGCATCCCCAGGCTGGGGTAGAGCAGCCGGTACCAGATTCCGCCGCAGAGCCCGCCGTTAAGCCCTTCGGTTCCATGGGCATAGTACTGCCCCAGGGTCCGGGGCGTACTTCCCCCTTCCCCGCCCAGCAGCTCCAGAATGCCGCAGAGAGCGGTGAGGGTCAGGGCCGCCGCCAGAATCTTCACCCACACCGCCGCCGGGTACTTGCTGCCATTGGAGATGCCAAAGCAAACCGCCCACAACAAAAACACCGGCAACAGCCATGCCGCCGTGCCGCACAATCCAAACTGTATATCCCGCAGCTGCTGGCCCACGCTGCCAGCCACCCCCAGGTTTCCCAGGAACAGAATCACCGCCGCCGCAAACACGGCCAAAATGGCGATTTCCTTTCCAATTCCATTGCTTTCCTGCTTTTTTCTGGCAGCAGTCTTCCTTCCAGAGCTTTTTTTGGACGTGGTCCGCTTGGCGGAAGTCCTGGTTTTGCTTCCGGCGGAATTCGTCCTTCTCTTTGCCTGTGCCAATCTGATTCCTCCGATCTAATTTCACAATCCTTCCTAGATTCTACCTATTTTATTATAACGGCTCCCGGGGGTGTGTCAAGCAAATCCTTTCGACGGGGAATGCGCAGGAAGCCTCCTTGGACCAAAATCCGCCGCCCACAAAAGAAAGGAGATACCACGACCTTTCCGCAGTATCTCCCGTTCTTCCGTCTGCCGCGTCTTTCACGGCATTCCATTACACCCGGAGGGTGTCTCCGGCCGGTTCCCTGGCCCTATTTCGAATGTTTCCCATCCACTGCCTTATCCCCACACCGGGAACATAAAGTTGGCCACCACGGAGGTTACCAGGCACAGGGCAATCAGCAGCGGGATGGTAATCCAGGCAATCTTAAAGGGATTGTACTCTCCTGCCGCGTAGGCCAGGGCGCAGGTGGTGGAACCAGTGGGGAAGCAGAAGGAGAAGCCGGAGGCCACAGTGATCACAATGATCAGGCCCCGGGGGTCCATACCGCCGGCCACTGCCATGGCCGCCACCAGCGGCGTCAGCACCGACTTCACGCCGGAGTTAGAGAGGAAGGTGGTCATAATGGCGGTGAACACGCAGACAATCAGCATGATCAGAAAGCCGTTGTCCGTCCAGCTGACCAGGGTCAGCAGGAAATCGCCAATGACATTGGCTGCGCCGGAGACCGTCAAGGCCTCGGTGACGCCCAGGATACCGGCCAGCATCCAGACCGTATCGGAAGCCACCGCCAGGGTCAGCTCCCGGGCATTCATAATGCCCACCACGCCCATGGCAACCACGCAGGCCGCCGGGAAGATCCACATAATATTGCCGAAAAATTCAATCTTGTTCAGTACCAGGACCACAATCACCAGAATGAAGCAGGCGTAAATGAAATTCTGCTTCCACTGGGGCAGGGTGCTTTCCTTCATCTCCCGCTCCTGCACGTTGGACAGGTTCAGCTGTTTCTTTGGGAACAGCTTCCAGATGAACATGCACACCGGGATCATCAGGATGGCCGGGATAATCTTGACGGAAACCGTGTTGCCGAATACCAGCAGCTGCTCCTCGGAGACAATATTGGCCATGTAGGCGTTGGTGGTAAAGTCAATGGTGGCGCCCATGCCCACCGGCACGGTGCCCTCCCACACCACGTTGAACATCAGCAGCGGCATGATAATCCGGGAAGGTGTTACTTCGCCGGTGTCCGGCAGGGCATCCAGGAAGCCAATGATCAGCGCCATGGCCACAATACCGGGCATGATCAGCAGCATGGCAAAGTAGATGAGGAACAGGACTGCCACCAGGGCAAAGTCTTACTTCCCGCTCATGGCGCTTAGGGTTCCTTTCAGCTTAAGCGCCAGATTGGTCTTTTGCAGCGCCGTACTCAAAGCAAACATGCCGGCAACCATGATAATGGTCTAGTTGCTGAGTCCGGTAAACGCCTGGGGAATGGTCAGCATGCCGGTGAGGACCAGCAGCACGCAGCAGAGCATCGTGACCAGGCCAAAGGGCAGCTTTCCGGTCAGAAACAGGACGGCCATCAGCACCGTAATGAGAATGGTAATGGTTGTAGGTGACAGTTTCTCTCCTCCCCAAACTGGATGATTGTCAGATTTTTTTCAGATCGTAGGCGATCATCATATCAATCAGGTCATTGGTGGGACTCTCAAACATGTGCAGGTCATAGTCAATATCCATGGCCAGCGGACGGTCCGCCGTGTGAGGTGTCCACTCCGGGAGCCCCTCGCCGTTGGGATTGCCGGTCTTGATGAAGTTGGCCCAGTAGTCCGCCAGCTGATTGGACAGGTCCCAGTCCCGGCCGGTGTAAGGCCGTTTGCTCTTGGTCAGGGTCTGGAACACATACTGGTGCTCCGCACTGTGGTGGGCATTCTCCGCGCTGGGAGGGACCAGGGTCAGATAATAGCGGTAAGCAGGGGTTTTGCCCTGGGCCAGCTGATTTTCACACCAGGCCACATCCGCCGCCTGGGTGCCTCCGGTCATCATCACATATTTATTGAATATCCGCAGCGCATAGGCTTTATCCGTATCGTAGTGGATGGCCTTCCGGAACTGTTCCTGATAGCCGGGGCCGAACAGCCAGTCCGCCGTAGCGTTGATCTCTTCCAGGGAAGGGAGCTCCGTCAGCTTCCGTTCCATCTCATCCGCCGTGCAGCCGATCATGGTGGGCAGATCCGGATACTGGCCGCTGGCAAACAGGTCGTTCCAGCTCTCCGGGAATACATATCCATCTGTGATCGGGCAGAACAGCATCATGGGATCCACCTCCGGGTGGTTCTTCTTGTAAGCCCGGACGCCTTCCAGCAGTTCTTCCTGGGTTGCCTGCCGGGCCTCCGCCAGCGTGGCATACCCCATCTCCTGCAGAATCTTTTCCCCGGCTGCCTCCGCCTTGTCCAAGGTGGTGGTCATCCCGCCCCGGGTCCGCTCCAGGCCGCCGCTGGACTGCATAATGGCTCCGTGGATCAATCCTTTTGCCAGAGGGGAAGCAATCATGGTGGTCACCTTCATGCCGCCGCCAGACTGGCCGAACACCGTCACCCGGTCCGGGTCTCCGCCAAAGGCTGCAATGTTGTCCCGGACCCACTGAAGCGCCGCAATCAGATCCAGCACCCCATAGTTGCCGGAAGCATGGTGTTCGCTCTCCGCTGTCAGCTCCGGATGGGCCAGATAGCCAAAAATGCCCAGCCGGTGATTCAGGGTTACAATCACGCAACCTCTCTTGGCAAAGCCTTCCCCGTCATAGCAGTTCAGGTGGCCGTAGCCGGCGGTGTAACCGCCGCCGTGGAAATAGACACCCACCGGCAGTTTTTCTTCCGGGCTTTTGGCGGGAGTCCACACGTTCAGGTACAGGCAGTCCTCACTGCGGGGCCAGTCCACACAGTAGAACTCGTTGCCGATAATGTCTCCTCCGCCCTCGGAAGCCCGGCGTTCCTGATAACAGATATTGCCGAACTGATAGCACTGGCGGACGCCCTCCCAAGGTTCCGCGGGCTGCGGAGCTTTCCACCGCAGGTCTCCCACCGGCGGCGCCGCGTAAGGGATCCCACGGAACACCGTCACCGCCTGGTTCCATGCCGGAAGCCCTTCCACCATCCCTGCCTGGGTCTTGACTTGGAGTAATGCCATAATACACTTCCCCCTCTTTTTTGTTTTCGGAATAACACAAATAATATAATTGATTTGAAAGAAAATTGGAAATATCTATAAAATATCCCTCATAATTTCTTCTTATATCACTTCTTTCCATTTTTTGTCAAAAAAAGATACCGGAAAGAGCCGTTTACGGCGCTGGCCCGCAAAAGATCCGCCCATATGCGCACGGCGGCCTCCCGGCAGTCTGAGAACACAAAACCGGCGGCAGAAACGATTTTTCTGCCTCCGGTCAAACGCTTCCCAAAATTCTTTTGGAAGATTCCGGATCCAATCTGCTCCGGCATACATGCCGGCTCAGGATTTCACCAGCTTACTCTCTTTCTTCCAGCTTCCGCTGAAATAAAACGCAGTGCCGATAAAGAAAGGTACCCAACCGGCAAAGGCATTGCCGTACCAGAATCCATAGACGCCCATGTCAAAAACCAGACCCAGCAGCAGGGCCAGGCCAATACGGGCGATAATCCCATCCAGCAGCGCCACCACCAGGTTCAGGCGGGAGTGGCCGGAGCCGTTGATTAAGGCAAACATGGAAGGGCGAGCACGCCACCGATGAAGGAAACCACCGCCATCGGCACATAGGTGGTGGCCATGTCCAGAGTCAGGGTATCGCTGGTAAAGATTCCAAACACGGCCTGCGGCCAGCTGACCGTACAGAAAATAAACACCGCGCCGATGATCCCGTTGATGGCCAGGGCCGTCAGAACCACCTTGATCACCCGCTCAAACTTCTTGGCGCCGCTACACTGGGCCACCATGGATGCCCCGGCAGTGGTAAACCCATGGACAATGGTGTTGCTGACGGTCTCCAGCTTGTGGCCCATGCCGGACACAGCGGAGGCCACCACGCCGTACGAGTTAACCCAGGAGTTGACATACACCCGGGAAATGCTCACCGCCGCCGACTGGATGGACATGGGAATCCCCAGGAGCACCAGGGGCTTCAGCATCTCCGGGAAGCTCCGGAAACTCCGGGGCTTAAAATCAAACATAAACTCCTCCCGCTTCCGGTACAGGATCACCAGGGCACAGAGGAAGCTTACCGCCTGACCGATCACCGTGGCCAGAGCCGCGCCAAACACGCCCATGTGGAACACCGCAATGAACACCATGTCCAGCACCGCGTTGATCACGGAGGCAATGGCAATAAACAGCAGCGGATGTTTGGAATCCCCCATGCCCCGGAGGATGGCGCTGACCAGGTTATAGCCGTAGATAAACAGCATTCCCACAATGCAGATAACCACATAGTCCCAGGACTTCTCCGGTGTCCGCACCCACTGAAGGATGGAATTGCGCAGCAACAGGCAGACAATGGTCATGACAATGGCGCAGCCCCCCAGAAAGCAGAACAAGGTGCCGATCATTTTGCTGACCTCCTCCCGACGCCCCGCTCCCACATACTGGGAAATAATAATCTGCGCCGCGTTGGAAAACCCCATGGCAATGAAGGTCAGAACAATCAGCACATCCCCGCCGATGGAGACGGCAGACAGGCCGGCGCTCTCCAGATAGCGGCCCACCACAATCATGTCCACCATGTTATAAGCCGCCTGCAGAATGCCGGACAGCACCAGCGGCAGGGCAAAAGCCAGCAGTTCCTTGGGGACGCTTCCCACCGTCAGGTCTTTAATCAATGTCTCTTTTTTACAGACCCACTCCTCTCCTCCATAACCGGTCAACCTTCTTCCAGCTCTTTTGCCTTGGCCACAATCTCCGTCTGGTCCGCCAGGGAAATCATCCGACGCTCCTCCCCGGCAATCTCCAGCACATTGTACTTTCCTCCCTCATAGGGCTTCCAGGTATCCTTCCCCGGGTAGTTGGGGTTTCCTGTCTTCATAAAGTTGGCCCAGTAGTCCGCCAGCTCGTTGGAAAGCTCCCAGTCCTTCCCGGTGTACGGGCGGTAGGAACGATTCAGGGTCTGGAATACATAGTGGTGCTCCACCGAGTGATGGGCGCAGTCCGCTCCCGGCGGCACGTAGGTAAAGTAGCCCAGATAGCAGGGCTTCCGGCCCAGCTTGGCGTTGAGCTCTGCAAACGCCAGGTTCTGATAGGTGGTCTCCGTGGGCTCCCCGTTGGTGGAGGTAAGCATATAGTCCAGCTCCGGGTACTTGCCCTGGCGGTACAGATCCGTCACCGGCTCCGGAAACAGTACCCCGTCGTCCACCGGCGAGAAGCGCATATAGCCGCCACTCCCACGCATGGGCGTCTCCTGGTCGTTGAGCTTGATCATCTTAAAACGGCTGTAGGCGTCCAGCACTTCCTGGGCCGAGCACTTTCTGGCCTCGGCGATGCTGCTCACCCCCAGCTCCTTCAGGAACGCGATCCCCGCCTCCTTGGCGTGATCCAGGGATTCGGACCAGTAGGAGTACACTGGGCGGATGCCACCGCCGGACTGCATGATCGCTTTCTGAATCAATCCCCGGGAAGCCGGCAGGGCACACATGTTGTCCACGCTGGAGGCCCCTCCGGACTGGCCGAAGAGGGTAATATTTTCCGAATCGCCGCCGAAGGCTTCAATATTCTTTTTGATCCACCTGAGGGCAGCCAGCTGGTCCTTCACCCCGTAATTGCCGGGGGTGGAGCTGCTCTCCGATTCCAGATCCGGATGCACCAGGTAGCCGAACACATTGAGGCGGTAAGGGATGGATACCATTACCACGCCCCTCTTGCAAAAGCCCTCCCCGTCATAGCAGTTCAGGTAGCTGTAGCCGGTCTGGTGGCCGCCGCCGTGAATGTACACTGCCACCGGCAGCTTCTCCCCCGGCTCCTTGGCCGGCGTCCAGATATTCAGATACAGGCAGTCTTCACTTTTCTGATAATTTCCCACGTAGAACTCGGTGGCCACAATGCCGCCGCCCTCGGAAACAAAGGGTTCCTGCATGGCCATGGGCGGGAATTTGTAGCAGGCCCGCACCCCTTCCCAGGGCTCCACCGGCTGCGGATCCCGCCAGCGCAGATCCCCCACCGGCGGAGCCGCAAAGGGAATCCCCCGGAATACGGAAAACATCTGGTTGGCGGCAGGCAGCCCCTCCAATATCCCTTCCTCTACTTTTGCCTGTAACAATGCCATAATCCTGTCTCCTTTCTGCTGCTTGCCGCGTATTCCACGGCATCATGGTATACCCGCAGGGTATTTTTTCTGCATAATGAAATCGCTGCTTTTTATTATAGATTTGCCTTTTCGGCCTGTAAAGGTTTTGTAAAAGATAACTTTCTTAAGTGATATAACTTTTTCTTATACGAAGCTCTAAAAGGATATTTGTGAAAATATTCTGTTTTCGCTATGATGGAGTAAGAATATGAACGAGAGGGAGGTTTTTTTATGGCACTGATGAAGGTAGAGATTGACACAGGCGTGGTGGAAGGCCTCACCGGCTGGAACCAGGCGGTGGGCCTGTTCCGGGGCATCCCTTACGCAAAACCCCCGGTGGGGGAGCTTCGCTGGAAAGCGCCGCAGCCTCTGGAGCCCTGGGAAGGGGTGTACAAGGCCTACAATTTTGGCAATATCTGTTACCAGGAACGCCGGGCCTCCGAGGGCGGCGGCGACCTGATCGGCAATGAGTTCTACTGTGTGGACTGGCCCCGCAGCGAGGACTGCCTGTACCTGAACGTGTGGACTCCCGCCAAAAGCCCGGAAGAAAAGCTCCCGGTGGGCGTATACCTCCACGGCGGCGGCTATGCCCAGGGCTATGGCCACCTCAACTGCTATGACGGGGAGGGCTTTGCCAAACGGGGCATTGTCACCGTGACCCTGAACCACCGGCTGGGCATCTTCGGCTATCTGGCCCATCCGGAGCTGACGGCGGAGGATGAGCACCACACTTCCGGCAACTACGGGGTTCTGGACATCATTGAAGCGCTGAAATGGGTGAAGCGGAACATTGCCGCCTTCGGAGGCGACCCGGATAAGATCACCGTGTTCGGCCAGTCCGGCGGCGGAGACAAAACCACCACCATGCTGGTAACCCCTCTGACCGACGGCATTGTCACCGGCGCCATCATGCAGTCCGGCGGCGGCCTGAATTTGATCCGCGGCGAGGTAACCCTGGCAGACGCGGAGAAATCCGGCGCAGAGGTAATCCGGGGCATGGGCTACGCTTCCATAGCGGAAGCGCGGAAGGCCAGCCAGGAGGAGCTGCAGGAGCGGGTCCGCCAGTATGCCGGCGACGCCCCCATGGCCACCATGCGGCTGTTCGGCCCCAACGCAGATGGATATATCTTCCCCCGCCACTGGGGCAGAATAATCCAGGACGGGGACTTTAAGGATATTCCCACCATGATCGGCTGCACCTCCCAGGAGTTTGTCTCTGACAGCTATCTGCAGGGCGAAATGCAGCTGCCCTCCCGGGAACAGGCCCTGGCGGACGGCCAGGAGCAGGTTGGGGACGGCGAGGCCTTCCTGAAGGCCATCCACTACGATGATGACCCGGCCTACGCCCTGCGGATGTACGGAACCTGTGTGGGAATGACCGGCTCCACCTATGCCGGTGACATTGCCTTCTGTGAGAGCCAGATTGCCAACGGCCACAAGCCTTCCTACCAATATTATCTGACCCTGGTGCCCCCTTCCGCCGACACGGCCCACCACAGCGCTGAGCACCAGTACGTATTCCAGACCCTGACCAAGAGCAAACGGCCTTACACCGGCCGGGACTGGGACCTGTCCAATCAGCTGGCGGACTACTGGGCCAACTTCATCAAGACCGGCAATCCCAACGGGGAAGGGCTTCCGGAGTGGACGCCTTACACCGCCGACTGCAAACAGGCCATGGACATAGACTATGACCTGCACATGATTGACCAGCAGACCAACGACCTAATCGACCTGATGGTAGCCAAGGATCTGGAAAAATAAGGAAAGCCCACAAGGAGAATCCATGAAGCAGTACTACGAATTTTACTACAACCTTTCCATTGCCTACTTTATCTCCGACAGCCGCTGCATGTTCATGGACAAAAACCGCTATGACCTGCTGTACCCGTCGGTGGCGGAGGGCCGGGATATCCTGGTCAGCCTGCCGGATTTGGAGCGGGTCTACGGCCCGTACCTGGATATTTTCCCCACAGCGGACGGCGCCCGGGTGGAGCTGAAGGCGGAAGCGGTGGAGATCACCGCCGGCAGCAGCCGGATCCGCAAAGGGGACCAGGTGCTGGAGATGGCATCCCCCTGCCGCCAGATGGATGGCGTTTTATACGTGCCGGTGGGAAGTTTTATGGAGAAGGCCTTTGACCAGTACGCCGCCTGCTCCCTGGACGCCCCGCCCATCTCTCCCAAGGACTGGGACCAGGAGAGCTTCCTCATTGCCGTCTGCGACCGTTACGAATACAAGGAGGTGCCGGTCCGCGCCTTCCCCCGGGAGGATTTCCGGTTTGACAGCAACACGCTGCTGGGCTTCAACCGGGACTTAAACGGCAAGCAGGATGGGGAGCTGTACCGGACCTACTGGTATCCGGAGGCCCGGAAGCTGATGACCTACAGCCTCTACGTGCCCACCACCTACGACCCGGCCGTACCCTCCAAGATGGTGGTGGCCCTCCACGGCGGCGGGCTGGGGGAGCAGTCCATCTACTCCCTGTCCCAGAATAAGGTACAGTTCTGGAGCGAGCGCTTCAACTATATCTTCCTGGCGCCCAATGCCTGTGTCAAGGACAGCACCTACGGCAACATCATTGACCCCGGCGGACGGATGTCCTTCACCATGCAGCCGGACCTTTCCCAACCGGAAAACCCGTACCACCTGAGCCAGGAGGAAATCCAGCGGCGGTACCTGGGGGAACTGGGGGTGCTGCGGGCCATTGACGCGGTGTGCGGGGATTACAACATTGACACGGAGCACATTTTCCTCCAGGGCAACTCCATGGGCGGCCTGGGGACCTTCTACCTGGGCGCCAAGTATCCGGAGCGGTTCCGGGCCCTGGCCCCCTTCGGCATTGGCATCAACCCGGAGACTATCGGCCAGTACCACCTGCCCAAGAATAAGCCCATCCACATGGTGGCCGGCACCGAGGACCATGGCTTTGAAAAGATCAAGGCCACCTACCGGGCTCTAAAGGAGCAGGGCTACACGGTGGAACTGGATGTGGTGGGCGGCGGCGTTCACTTTGATTCCTGGGCCTACGTGCTGGACAATACCTATCGCTTTTTTGAAAAAAATTCCTGATATGGAATCCCGAACATGCAATTCCGCTCCACAGGCCTTCTGTGTCCGGCCTGTGGAACGTCTTTTAAGGAGCAAACATATGAACAACAATCCACTGCAAGTAACCGTAGAATCCGGCATTCTGGCCGGAAAATTTTCCGAGGACGGCCAGGTGCGCATGTTCTGGGGCGTGCCCTATGCCAAGCCGCCGGTGGGGCCACTGCGCTGGCGGGCTCCCCAGCCGGCGGAGCCCTGGGAGGGAGTCCGGGACGCCCGGTACCGCTCCAATGCCAACATGCACCGGCGCCCGTCCATGAAATCCTTTTACGGAAAAGAATTTGACCAGCAGGAGTACCCTCGCAGCGAGGACTGCCTGTATGTAAACATCTGGGCTCCCCGGGACGCTTTCGGCGGCCCCTATCCGGTGGCCCTGTACTTCCACGGAGGGGATTCCCATGCCAACAAGGCCGTCTTTGACGGGGAGGGCTTTGCCAAAAACGGTGTGATCATGATGACCGTGGGGTTCCGCTGCGGCGCTTTTGCCGGGCTCTGCCACCCGGAGATTTCCCGGGAATCCCAGCAGGAAACCGGCCACTACACCTCCGGCAACTATGGGCTTTTGGATCAGATTGCCGCAGTCCAGTGGGCCCGGCGCAACGCGGAGGCCTTTGGCGGCGACCCGGACCGGGTTTCCATTTTCGGCCAGTCCGCCGGCGGCACAGCGGTACAGCGCCTGCTCTCCACTCCCCTCCTGAAGGGGCAGCTGTTTGGTGCGGTGATGCAGAGCGCCGGCGGCCTGGATCCCCGCTATATGCTGTGTGAATCTACCCTGGAGGCCAGCGAGCAGTACGGCATCCGGATGCTGGAAAAACTGGGTGTCTCCACCATTGAGGAGGCCCGGCAAATTCCCGCGGAGACTATCCTTACCTCCCTGGCCGCCGGGCCGGAGGAAAACATGGCTTACTTCTCCCCCAAGCCGGACGGCTGGAGCCTGCTGTACAGCCCGGATGAGACCGGCTACCGGGGCGCCTGGCTGGAGGGCGTCCATGTGATGATCGGCACCACCAAGCATGAGGGCTTTGCCTACAGCTACGGCACCCCCACTGTGGACAGCCTGCGGGAGTATGTGCAAAAAAGCTACAAGGATGCCTGGGAGGCTTACTGGCAGGCGGCCCAGGTGCGGGATGACGCCACCGCCGCCATGGTGCGCCGCCAGGACAGCGGGGATCTGAAGCTGGCCACCTGCTATTCCTGGGTACAGCGGCAAAATGAACTGGGACGGCCGGCCCCCTTTGTCTACCTGTTCACCCGGGAAGCGCCGGGGCCCGAGGGCGTGGGCGCCTTCCACAGCGGCGAGCACGCCTACGTGTTCCAGAGCATGGACAAGGTTCCCTGGCGGCCTTATCATGAAAGTGACCGGGCCCTCTCCCAGATCATGAGCCAGTACTGGGCCAACTTTTTCAAGACCGGAGACCCCAACGGGGACGGCCTACCGGTGTGGGAGCGGACGGAACACATGCAGGACGATCCCTGGGTCATGGAGCTGGGCCTGCGGGTGGGCATGATGCGTCCGCCGGAGACCCGCACCTCCCAGGTGCTAAAGGATCTGGTCCTGAACTTTTACCGGAACAAGGGGGAGGCTTGACATGAAGCACGAAGGATACTATTTTAACCCGGCATCCGCCGGCTTCCAGGCAGGCTCCGCCTGCGCTTGCCTGGACCACTACCAGGTGGAGCTGGAACAGCCGGTGCGGGAAGCGCAGGGGGAGCTGCTCCTCTCCGCTCCGGATTTCGGGCGCTTTCTGGCCATGCTCCCTGCCGGGCGCACACTGCCCGCCCCGCCGCCGGCGGAGGCCTATCCCCTCTCTGCTGTCTGGAGCGGGTTGGGCTGCCCGGTACGGCGGGAGGGGGAGCTGCTGCAGGTTCTGCTGACCCCGGAAGGGGATTTTCCGCTGGCGGAGGCTGCACGGCAGGCCATCAGGCAGGAAAAAGGCCGCCCCGGAGACTACTTTGGCACTTACTGGCATGAACCCATGGGGCGGTTTGCCCCGTACCGGCTTTACCTGCCCCGGTCCTACCAGCCCCAGGGGAAGAACCGGCTTCTGCTGTGCCTCCACGGCGGCGGCGGAAGCCCGGATTCGGTATTTGACCGCACTCAGGGGCGGCTGAAGGATTACGCGGAGCGGGACGGCTATATCCTGGCGGCGCCGGATGGCTCCACCCTCAACTCCACCTACGGCTGCGCCATCCCGCCCAACGGCATGAAGGGCGCCCAGACGGAGATTGCGGATCCGGCCAATCCGGAAAACCTGACTCCGGAGGAGCTGCGCTCCGTGCAGATGGGGGAACAAGGGCTTGATCAGATGATGGCCCTGCTGCGCTGGGAGTATGCCCTGGATGAGGACCACCTGTATCTGATGGGCAACTCCATGGGCGGCATGGGCACCCTGTACTATGCCTCCCGGCATCCGGGAGAATTCCGGAAAATTTCCGCCCAGGGGGCTATTCCGGACATGCGCTTTTTTGACTGCTCCGGCCTGGCCAGCCAGCCCACCCTCTTTGTGGCCGGGGAGCTGGATTCCCACGGGGTGGAACACCTGCGGGACGGCTGCCGCGTGCTGGAGCAGAAAGGCGTACCGGTGACCTACCGGGAGGTTCCCGGCGGCACCCACAGCTCCGCTTGGGTAGATGTTTTGGATGAAATCTTTAATTTCTTCCAAAAAGACTAGCTTTTGGTTATTTTCTGAAATTTTTCCATCAAAGTCTTGTCAAGGAACTGTTTTTGTTGTATGATCGAATCACCCTCAGAGCGGCAGAAAATGCTTTCTCTCCTCTCGAGGGTGATTTCTTTACACAATATTTCCCTTTTTTGTGGGGAAGGAGGAAACTTATGGAAAAATTGCTCTATGCAGCCCCTGTTCTGGCGTTGCTTGCTCTGCTCTTCGCCTTCTACAAAGCCCGGCTGGTGGCCCGGCAAGATGCCGGCACCGAACGGATGCAGGAAATCTCTTCCGCCATCAGCGAAGGTGCGCACGCCTTCCTTTTTTCCGAGTATAAGATCTTGGTGTTCTTTGTGGCCATCCTCTTTGTGGCCATTGGCCTGGGAATCGGCTGGCTTACCGCTATCTGCTTTCTGGTGGGTGCCGCCTTCTCCGTGGGCGCCGGCTACGCCGGCATGTCCGTGGCCACCAAGGCCAACGTCCGGACTACCAACGCGGCCCGAACCAGCGGCATGAACAAGGCCCTGGGCATTGCCTTCAGCGGCGGCTCCGTCATGGGCATGTGCGTGGTGGGCCTGGGCCTTCTAGGCTGCAGCGTCATCTACGCTGTCACCGGCCAGGTGGAAATCCTCTCCGGCTTCAGCCTGGGCGCCTCCTCCATTGCCCTGTTTGCCCGGGTAGGCGGCGGCATTTACACCAAGGCGGCGGATGTGGGCGCAGACCTGGTAGGCAAGGTGGAGGCGGGCATCCCGGAGGATGACCCCCGGAACCCGGCCGTTATCGCCGACAACGTGGGGGACAACGTAGGCGACGTAGCCGGCATGGGCGCGGACCTGTTTGAGTCCTACGTAGGCGCCCTGGTATCCGCCCTGACCCTGGGCGTCACCATGGAGGCGGCCTTCACCGGCGCCGGCGCCATCTTTCCGCTGGTGCTGGCGGCAGTGGGCATTCTGGCCTCTATCATTGCCACCTTCTTTGTCCGGGGAAGCGACAACTCCAACCCCCACAAGGCCCTGAAGATGGGTTCCTACGTTTCCGCAGCCCTGGTGGTGGTGGGCGCTGTGCTGCTGAGCCGCGCCTTCTTCCAGGGATACCGCCCTGCCATCGCCATTATCGCGGGGCTGATTGTGGGACTGCTCATCGGCATTGTCACAGAGATCTACACCTCCGGGGATTACCGCTCCGTAAAGAAAATCGCGGAGCAGTCGGAGACCGGCGCTGCCACCACCATCATCTCCGGCCTGGGCGTGGGCATGATGTCCACCTGTATTCCCATCCTGCTGATCTGCCTGGGGATCTTCCTCTCCTACCAGGCTTCCGGCCTGTACGGCATTGCCCTGGCGGCGGTGGGCATGCTCTCCACCACCGGCATCACCGTGGCGGTGGACGCCTACGGCCCCATTGCGGATAACGCCGGCGGCATTGCAGAGATGTCCGGCCTGGACCATTCGGTGCGGGAGATCACAGACAAGCTGGACGCAGTGGGCAACACCACTGCCGCCATGGGAAAGGGCTTTGCCATCGGCTCCGCAGCTCTGACCGCCCTGGCCCTGTTTGTCTCCTACGCACAGGCCGTCAGCCTGTCGGTCATTGACATTCTGGACTCCACCGTTACCATCGGCCTGCTTCTGGGCGGCATGCTGCCTTTCCTGTTCTCCGCCATGACCATGGAATCGGTTTCCAAGGCCGCCTACAAGATGATTGAGGAGGTTCGCCGGCAGTTTAAGACCATCCCCGGCATCCTGGAGGGCACCGGAAGGCCCGACTACAAGTCCTGCGTGGCCATCTCCACCAACGCGGCGCTGCGGGAGATGCTGGTCCCCGGCCTGATGGCCGTGCTGGCGCCTCTGGCCGTGGGCATCCTTCTGGGCACCGCCGCTCTGGGCGGCCTGCTGGCCGGCTCCCTGGTCACCGGTGTGCTGATGGCAATTTTCATGAGCAATGCCGGCGGCGCCTGGGACAACGCCAAGAAGTATATTGAGGAAGGGCACCACGGGGGCAGCGGCAGCGAGGCCCACATTGCCGCCGTGGTAGGCGACACGGTGGGTGACCCCTTCAAGGACACCGCCGGGCCCTCCATCAACATTCTGATCAAGCTGATGACCATTGTATCGCTGGTATTTGCGCCGCTGTTCCTGAGCTTTGGAGGGCTGCTGCTGTAGAGGATGCCATTCTGGTACCCCATCCGGAGGCCGGCGGCACCGTCTACGCCGGCAAACTCCGGGGGAAGCAGGCCCGCTTTACCGTATCCACGGACCAGGCGGTGGTGTTCCAGTACGGGGACCAGACCTATGGCCCCTACACGGTCAGGGAGGATCCCACCGCCATCCCGGAGGGGAATGTGCTGGATCCCATGGAGCCTTCCGATATTCTAAATCCGATTGCCGGCCCGGAGCTGACCCACAAAGGGGATTGGTTTTTCTGGTTCGGAGGCATGGTCATCTGCATTGCCAACGCCATTCTGGTTTTGTTTGCCGATGAGCTGTTCCGCTGGAACCTGGCCTTTCAAATCCGCAACCCGGAGCAGGCGGAGCCCTCAGACTGGGCCATTGCCAGCCGGCGGATTTGCCTTTTTATTGGTACTTTTTTCCCACCACATAAAAAGGGATAAACAGGCCGCCCAGGACAAGAGCCAGGCAGACCCACAGCTCCAGCCGCCCCCAGAGCGCCTTGTTGGCCCAGCACAGGACTCCCTGAAGAGGCGGATACAGGACCATGAGGACGCAGGACCAAATCCGCCCCACCTGCACCAGATGGGGCCAGTTGGAATTGTTCAGGCGGATTCCTGGGACATTCATACGGAAAATTCCGTCATAATAGAAGCCAAGCCGTTTCTCATCGTAAAACACCGGAAGCCTGGTCTTGACCGCAAAGCAGAAATAGGCGCCAAAAATCATCCCCAAAGCCACAACCGCAAACAACGTATTGCCGAAAAGCTGGCGGTACCAGCAAAAGGCGGTGCCGGCCATCCCCAGAATCAGGGAGCAGATATACAGCAGCGGCCATCTGCTCCTGGTCTGGTAGGCCCGCTCCGCCTTTTCGTCGGTAAGGCGGATGGCGGTTTTGACAATCCCCTCTACCTGCTCTGTATCCATGGACGCTTCCCCGCATACCCGCTGGCACATCAGCAGCTCCGTAACCGTGACTCCCAGCAATTCCGCCAAAGGAATCAGCAGTGCGGTATCCGGAATGCTCACAGCGGTCTCCCACTTGCTGACCGCTTTATCGGACACAAAAAGCTTCTCCGCCAGTTCTCTCTGGGTGTAGCCCTTTTCCCTGCGCAACTCCGCCACAAAAGCGCCAAATTTCTTTTTATCAATTTCAAATATGTTTTTTTCCTCGCTTTCTGTGTCTCCATTCTACGGAACTGCACAGAAAAAGGCAACCGAACGTTGGTAGAGTCGGCTGCCTGACTGGAAAAACGGCAAAAAGGTGCAAGTGATGCTTCCCTTAGCCTAAATCCGGTAATCGTGCTTTATTCCATTTTCGCTCCCTCTCTCCGCATCCCCCGCCGGTTCAGCTGCAGGTGCAGGTACATGGCCTCCCAGGCCTTGCGGGGATTTTTTTCTTCTATGGCCCGGCAGATTTCCCGGTGGGTTTCCACCGTCTCCCGGCCCAGGCGCATCTCCGTCACCTCCCCGTCCAGCTCCACCGACTGGGTGATCACCGGCAGCAGACGGCTCACCGCTCCGTTGCCGCTGAGCCGGGCAATTTCTGCGTGGAAGGACGCGTCCGCCTGCAGATGGTTTTCCCCCCGGCTAATCTGCTCCTCCACCTCCTGCTGCCAGAGGTTCAGCTGCCGGCAGTCCTCCGGCAGGGCTCGCTCTGCGGCCAGGGCAGCGATGGGCGGCTCTAAAATCAGCCGCAGCTCCAGCAGATCCTCCGCCAGCTTCCGCTTGTTCTGCACCAGCACAAAACCCAGGGGATCCTCCGCCACCCCCTGCTTGGGGGAGAGGAAGGTACCAGCGCCCTGGCGCACCTCCAGAATGTTCCGGGAGGCCAGCAGCTTCACCGCCTCCCGCACTGTGCTGCGGCCCACGCCCAGCCGCTCCTCCAGCTCCTCCTCCCGAGGGATCCGGTCCCCCGGGGCCAGCCGCTCCGCCACAATCCACGCCAGCAGGGCTTCCGCCGCCTGCTCCGCCTTGTTTCCGCCTTTTCGTTCCTCCACCGGCCGAACCTCCTGCTGTCTGGTCAATCCTCTTCCTCCTCCCACTGGGTGTGAAAAGTACCGGGCCGGTCTACCCGCTGATATGTGTGGGCGCCAAAGCAGTCCCGCAGGGCCTGGATGAAGGAGACCGGCATCCGCTCTTGGCTCAGGGAATCCAGGTAGTGGAGGGAAGCGGCAAAGCCCGGCAGAGAGACACCGGCCTGCTCCGCCTGGCCCAGGAAGGCAGCCAGCTCTTCCCGCTGTCCCCAGGCCTCCGCAAACTCCCGGCTGAACAGGATATCTTCCTCCTCCGCGGCCGCCTTCTGAATCCGGTTCAGAAGGGCGCAGCGGATAATACAGCCATCTCTCCAGACCTGCGCCAGATCTCCCGGGTGGATCTGCCAGCCCATCTCCCCGGCTGCCTGGCGGATCAGGTCAAAGCCCTGGGAAAAGCAGGTGATCATGCCCAGATACAGGGCCCGGCGCAGGGCCTTTTCGCCGGCAAGCGATTCCGCAGCCGAAAACCGTGGCTGGCCGGCGCGCTGCGCCTCCCTCCGCCGCTCCGCTCCCCGGAGACGCCGCTCCCGGTTTCCGGACACATTCCGGGCGGACACCGCCTCATAGATGGTGGGAATATACACGCCCCGCTCAATCCCCTCCAGGGCTGTCCACTTGCCGGTCCCTTTCTGGCCAGCCACATCCAGGATCTTTTCCACCAGCGGAGCGCCGTCCTCCGCCTTTTGCCTCATCACTTTTTCACTGATCTCCGCCAGGTAGGAGTCCAGCTCCGTGCCCTTCCAGGCGGCAAAGGTACGCCGGATCTGTTCTGCGTCCCAGCCCAGTCCCCGGCCCATCCACTGGTAAGCCTCCGCCAGCAGCTCCAGGATCCCATACTCAATACCGTTGTGCACCATCTTCACATAATGGCCGGCCCCGCCGGTGCCGATATAGGCGCAGCAGGGCTTTCCCTCCGCCTGGGCGGCCATGGCGGTGAGGAAGTCCTGGCAGAGGGCATACCCTTCCGGGCTGCCGCCGGCCATCATGCTGGGGCCGTGGAGAGCCCCCCGCTCTCCGCCGGATACCCCCACTCCCAGGTAATGGATCCCCTGGCGGCGGCACAGCTCCTCTCGCCGCTCCGTATCCCGGTAGTAGGAATTTCCTCCGTCCAGCACCACATCCCCGGGAGCCAGCCGGGGCAGCAGCTGCCCCAGCACCATATCCACCGGCTTGCCGGCAGTGATCATCAAGAAAATGCGCCGGGGGCTTTCCAGAGACGCCAGCAACGCCTCCTCGGAGTCACAGACCATAGCCCGTCCTGCCTCCTCCCATTGGCAAAAATGCGCCCGCTCCGGCTCCGCCACACTGTACACCGCCACCCGGAATCCCTTCCGCAGCAGATTCCGGGCCAGACAGCTGCCCATTACCCCCAGGCCATATACCGCCACTTGACACGCTTCCATCTTCTCCTCCTATCGGACGCCGGTCCGCTGGTATGCGTCCCGGTATCTCTTGTATTTTTCCCGATAATATACTTCCATGGCCGGATTGGGCACGGCCTTGCCCCCAGCTGCCGGCCGGTACTCCTCCAGGGAGCGCAGCTCCCCCAGAGCCCACAGGGCCGTCACCGCAGCCCCGGTCATGGATGCCTGGGCCACCGCGTCCAGCTCCAGCTCCCGCCCCAGGATGTCCGCGCACATCTGGGTCCAGCCGGAGGACTGGAGAATTCCGCCGGAGAGGAAAATCCGCCGGGGCTCCCCGGCCTGCTCTTCCATCTGGTCCAGGCAGTGCCGGAGGCTGAACAGCACCCCCTCCTGTACCGCCCGGTACAGCTCCCGCCGGGTGTGATGGCCCTGGAGCCCCCAGAATCCGCCCCGGCGCTCTGCCTGCCAGCCGGGACAGCGCTCTCCCCACAGAAACGGCAGGAACACCGGTGTGTCTGCCTGCCAGTCCGCCGGAGCCTCCAGCTCTTCATATTCTGCTCCCCCTGCCAACTGCTTCCGAAACCAGTCCAGGCAGTTGCAGGCGCCGGATACCGCCGCCCCGCAGAGCCAGACCTCTGGAATCCGGTAGCACCACAGCCCCGGCCACGTTCCCAGCCGGGGAGCCGGGACCGTCATGCGCAGGGCTCCAGTGGTCCCCACGGACACCGTCAGCTCCCCCTCCCGGCAGGCGCCGGAGCCCACCTGGTTCATGCCACCGTCCGGCAGAGCTGTGAGCACCGGGATTCCCGGTTCCAGGCCCAGCATTGCCGCTCCCTCCGTAGAAAGGGGAAAGGTCTGGCGGCAGGATACCAGAGGAGGCAGCTGCTCCGGCGCAAGGCCGCACAGCTCCCGCAGTGTCTGGCTCCACTCCCCCTGCCGCAGATCCAGCCAGCCGCTGCCGGAGGCCATGCACCGGTTGGATGCCCAATGGCCGGTGAGCCGCTCCAGGTTATAGCTGCCCTGATCAGAAATCCGGAAAGTCCCCGGCAGCCGACCCTGCTCCCGCAGCACCTGGTATTTGAAAAAGGGATAGCTGCCATGGACCCCACAGCCGGAGATCTGATAAAAGCGCCCCGAAAACATCGGATCTTTTTGCAGTTTGGCCCCATACCCTGCCGCTCCCGGGTAGGACCAGAGATACACCGGGGAAAGGGCCTCTCCCTCCGGGCCGCACAGCAGCAGGCTGTGCCAGGTGGTGGTCAGAGCCACCACATCGGCCTTACGCCCCGCCGCCAGCTGCCGGCCCAATCGGACAGCCGCCTGAAATGCCTGTTCTGCCCGGCAGGTCCCCTCCTGCACGGTGCCGGGCGGGTAGGGAGCGGTTCGCACCTCCACCGCCTCCCTGTCTCCCGAGGCCCACATAGCCTTGGCCGAGGTGGTACTGTTCTCCAAAACAAGGATCTGCATATCTCGCCTTTTCTTTCCTGCGCCAACAGCCGGAACGTTTCCGGTTGATCGGTGCATATTCATCTGATGTATTTTCAGCATACCACCTCCGTTCCCCTTTGTCAAGAGGCCCACGCAAAAATGTGTCTAAACCTGCCGCGCAAAAAAGAAGCGCTGCCATTTTCCGCAGCACTTCTCTTTTCTCTTCCAATCCGATTTTTCAAATCTGCTGTTCTTGCACGTCCGCAGCCGGCGGACAAGGTTCATCCCCTACGCCTTCTCAATATTTCTCTGATCCTTATCCAGCATAAAGACGGAGGCTATGATCAGGATTCCGCCAATCACCTGTTTGCCGGTGGGGATGGTGTGGTAGAGCACCAGCGCCGCCAGAATGGTGACCACCGGCATAAAGTTCAGGAACAGGTTGGACAGGGTAACGCCGATCTGCTTGATGGCGTACAGGTTCAGGAAATAGGCAAAGGTGGAATTGAACACCCCCAGCAGCAGCAGGTTTCCCCAAACCACCGGCTTTAAGAGTACCTCCCCTGCCACCGGATTCAGCAGGGCAAAGGGCAGTACCGTCACCACGCCCACAAAGGCCTGATAGTTCAGCACCACTGTCTTATCGTACTCGGTGGGAATCTTGTCACAGAGGAAGGTATAAATCACCCAGGAGGCAATGCTGGCCAAGTTCAACAGGTATCCCTCAAAGTTGGTGGAGGCCAGGTCCTGAAGGTTCATGTCCATCAGGATGTAGACGCCCACCAGGGAGACGATAATGCTGGCAGCCCCCAGTGCGGTCTTCTTCCGGTGGAAAAGTAGGATCTCAATGATCAGGGCGAAGGCGGCGGCAAACCCGTAGAGCAGGGAGGACACCGTAGCCCCAATGGAATTCACCCCCAGAAGGGTAAAGCCGTGGAACAGGGTAGTTCCAAAGATACCCGAAACCAGAATCCAGATCAGGTCTTTTTTCTTCACATGAAAGGATTTGTGCGTGGCCAGGTTGTAAATGGTAAAGAGCAGGGCCATAATCCCCATCTGCAGTCCCACAATGGCGGTGGTGCCCAGGTAGGCTCCCACAGCCTCCCGGGCAATGTAGGATATGCCATAGATGAAGACGACAATGCTCATGGCGGTCATGCCTGCGGCTTTGTTAGTCTGTTTCATGGGCACCTCCTTTTCCCGTGTCAGCGTTTGATGTTCTTGGCCTTCTCCCCGGACTGGGCGGCAATGGCGTCAATGGCATCCCGCACATCCTGGGGAAGCAGTTCCACATCCTTCACTTCCTCATAAAGTTTCTGGGCTTCCGCCAGGCAGACCTCCCGGATATCCTTGGCGCCTTTCTCCTGCCAGTTCTCCCAGTTGCCTCTCTCCATGATCCGGGGCGTCCACAGCTCATCCTGGTAATGGTCCAGGGTATGCTCCGACTCCAGGAAGTTGCCGCCGTGGCCCACTTCCACCATGTTGTCATAGGCCAGGGTTTCATCGTCCAGGTTCAGCGGGCGGGCCAGCCGCTGCAGAATGGTCATGCACTCGTCGGAGTAGATCAGGTCGGCAAAATCCACCAGCAGGTCCATGTCCATCTGCATACCGATGATAAAGTCGGTGGAAAGGGCGCCTACCGCGCCGCCCATGCCGGTCTCAAAGCCATTCTGGGCATCCAGCAGCTTACCGTCCCGCAGGTTGGTGGGCATCTGGGTGGGCAGGCCAATGTAGCGGCCCAGCTGAGCCATGGCGCCCCGCATCAGAATGCTCTCCGGGGAGGACATGGTCACGCACATGGTCTTCATATCCATGCCCCGGACAAAGCTGGAGTAGATCACCGGAGCGCCGGGGCGGACAATCTGGGCCAGGGCAATGCAGGCCAGAATCTCCGCATGGGTATGTACCAGGGCGCTCTCCACAGACATGGGGGAGGTGATGCCCAGAATGCCGCCGGAGCTGATCACCGAGGGAACGCCCCACCGGGCCGCCTCCATCAGCACATTGGATGTATTCTCATCCACCCGCAGCGGCGGCATGGTGAGAACCCAGAAAGAGATGAAGGGGCGCTTCAAGAATTCCTCCTCGCTGCCCACCGCCAGGCTGGCCATGCGGATGGCGTCCCGGACGCCTTCCTTGCCCACGGCACCGCCGGTGATGTGCTTGGTGGTGTTCTTGATGGAGGTGGCCCAGGTGTACCAGTCGGAGGACTGCATGGGCACATCTTGGGGGGTGATCAGGGCGCTGGCCACCGTCACCGTATCCAGCCGCTCCATCATCCGGGTGAGCATGGCCAGATCCACGTCTGTGGCTTTCCGCCGCTGTCCGGTATAAATGTCCAGCACATGGGTTGCCATGGTCATGGCTGCCATGGTAGGGATCTCCCGGCTGATCTTCACATCCTTATCCGGCGTTCTGCCGTAGAGCACAAAGTCCTCCCGCTTGGGCATGGCCTTCAGCCCTTCCTCAATAATCGCCCGGGGAATTTTTACAATGCCATTCTCCTCTGTAGCCCCGGCTTTCACAAAGTATTCCCGGGCCTCCGCTCCTTCAAAGCGCATCCCCAGGCCTTCCAGCATTTCCAGAGCTTTCTCGCGAACAAGCTTTACTTCCTGATTACTCAAAAACATTACTTCCGGTTTCAAAAAAATTCCCTCCTATCTTGTTTTTTTTGGCATTTTTCATGTCTCTAAGATACCACAAGATGGGAGGGTTGGATATTGCTCAATTCTACGATTTATTGCTCTTTTTTACTTTTAAAATTTTCTCCAGGTTTTTATCCAGGAAGTTGCGCAGCTCCAGGGCATCCTGGGAATAATAGTCGGCTCCCGCATCCCGGGCAAGCTCCGGCGTCACCGGCAGGCCACCCACAAAAATCACCACATCCTTCCGCAGGTTCTGCCGCTTCAGCTCCCGGATCACCTCCCGGATCTCATCCACGGTGGTGAGCAGAAGGGCGGAGATCATCACCAGCTGGGGCTTCCACTTCTTCACCGCCTGGGCAAATTCCTCTTTGGAGACGTCCACCCCCAGGTCAATGACCTCTATCCCCAGGGTGGAGACATACGTCTTGACTAGGTTCTTTCCAATGTCGTGGAGGTCCCCCTCCACGGTGCCGATGACCGCCCGGCAGGAGCGGGGTTTCTGGCTGACCTTCAGAAACGGAGTCACGGCCTTTAAGCCCATGTTCAGGGCCCTGGTGGCCATCAGCGCCTCCGGCACCGATACGCTGCTGGTCCGGAACTTATAGGAAAGCATTTCCACCCCCGGGATCAGGCCGTCCTGCAGAATGGATTCCGGCGGATACCGCAGGGCCAGGGCCTTCTCCACCAGCGCCTTCACCTCTTTGGCATGCCCCATCAGTAAGTTGGTTCGTATATCCTCATAAATATCCATGGCGCTGCCCTCCTCAGAGCAGCCGGTTCCGATACCGGCCCGGCGTCACTCCAATGAATTTTTTAAAGATCCGGTTATAGTAGCTTTGGCTCTCAATCCCACACTTTACCATAATCTCCTTGATGCTCAGATCCCGGTTGGCCATCAGTTCAATGGATTTTTCAATCCGCACCCGAATCAGGTAATCGTGGATGGAAAGGTGCATGGTTTCCTTAAAGAGGGCGGACAGATAGGAAGGGCTCAGGGAAACACTGTCCGCAATCCGCTGGGTGGTCAGCTTTTCCGGATAATGGTCCTCCACATATTTCTGCACCTTTTTGATGACGCTGTTGTGCTCCGGGGATTTCACCCGCAGGTAGGCGGAATCCAGCAGCCGGCCGAACAGCTGGTGGGTATAGCGGAACATCTCCTCACTGTGTTGGTACTCCCCCAGCCCGTTCCGGTATTCCTCCACCTGGGAGAGGATGGGCGCAGTCTCAATGCCCGCCTCCATCAGCGCCCGGGAGGACAGGGTTACCAGCTCCTCCAGCATCTGCCGGATGGAGTCCAGGTTGTGGTTGCTGAGCATTTCCATGTCTGTAAAGAGGGAGGGGATCAGCCGATCGCTCTTCTCCCGGTCCGCCATGCGCAGGGCCTGTAGGAAGCGGCGCTCCCGCCTCAGATACACCGAATAGTCAAAGGTCTCCCCCGCCAGGGCGGTGGCCTGCTCCTCCAGCCGGTTCTGGATCACGTTGCGCCATTCCATCAAATTTTTCTGATCCACCAGATCCGAATCCCCGGCGTTGGCCATATATTTGACGATAACCGAGAGCAGATTGGCCGAGGACTGGCACTGGTTCACGGAGATCACCTTCAGCTTCTGGGCCTCCTGCTCCAGCCGCGCCAGCTCCTCGGAGAACAGCTCGTCCGGCTTCCACAGCAGCACCTGGCCGCAGATCATGGCGCCGATCTGCACCTGGTTCAGCACAATGGGGACCGCCCACATAACCAGCCCCGCATGGCAGGTAAAAAAGTAGGGCTCACTCCAGCGAAAAGCCTCCCGGCAGGCCTTATAATAGGTTTTCCGGCATTTCTCACAGCCATCCGGAATATTTCCCCGGATGTACCGGCAAAAGCTTACCTGGGAGTATTCCTCGCTGGAGAAAAATGCGTTTCCGTTCAAATCCACTGCCACCACATTGAGGCCGGTGGCCTTGGAAAAAATATCCATCATTTCCTGCAGCTGCCGCTGATTTCCCGAATCCGGGGAGGCGGCGTTCTGCCGATTTACAGGCATCTCACTCCACCCCCTTCCGCCAGGCCTC
>CAZSAF010000004.1:8187-10006 GCA_964604605.1 uncultured Lachnospiraceae bacterium | reverse complement strand
GCCCGCTTCTCCTCCACCGTCTCCGGCTTCGGCTCCCCCAGCACCAGAGCCAGCACCGCCCAGAACCGGTTCTGGGGATGATGGTAGAAAAACTGCCCTTCCCGGGACAGCACAGAAGGAAAGCTGCCCAAAATCAGAATCCGGGAATGCCGGTCAAATACCGGCGGTATCCGGTGTATCACATGCTCCACGAACCAGCTCCTCCTTTCATGCGGCCCAATAAGTTTCCTTTTCCGACAAAAGGACCGGGAACGGATCCGCGGATCCCTTTTCCCGGCCCCTTACAGGAACGATTGTATTACATTTTCGCCGTCAAAGCAAGCGTTACCGGCTTTAGGCTTTACAGGCTCTACGTTTTACAGGCTCTTCCGGAAGATCTCCAGAATCTCCGGGCGGTCCAGCACCTTATAGCCGCCTTTCATAATCAGGGTGGAATCTGCCAGGCCCTCCAGCATCTCCTCCGTGGCGCCCAGGTCCGAAATCTTCATGGCCAGCCCCAGCTCCCGCATCCAGGCTTCCATGGCGTCCAGCCCCTCCTGGGCCACCTGCTCATCGATCTTTCCTGCCGGGTTCACATCCCACACCGCTTCCGCGAACCGCACAAACTTTTTCAGGCCGTAGGGCAGGATGTGCCGGTAGTAGGGCAGGGAAACCGCCGCCAGGGTCATGCCGTGGGTGGCGTTGGTGTAGGCGCCCACCGCCTGGCCCAGCATATGCACCATCCAGTCGGTGGATTTGCCCTTGGCCACCAGGGTATTCAATGCCCAGGTGGCGGTCCACATAATGTTACTCCGGGCCTCATAGTTCTGGGGATCCTGGTTGGCAATACGGCTGGCGTGGAGCAGGGAACGCATCAGCCCTTCGCTGATGTAGTCGCTGGTGTTGTCATCCTCGCCGGAAAAATACTGTTCGCAGATATGGTTGAAAATATCGTAGATGCCGGCCACCATCTGGTAGTGAGGCAGGGTCAGCGTATACCGGGGATTCAGGATGGAAAACCGAGGCATAATCTTCTCATCCGCAAAGACGTGGCCAATTTTCATTTTAGTGTCCGTGTTGGTGATCACCACCCCGGCGTTCATCTCCGACCCGGTTCCCACCATGGTCAGCACGCAGCCCACCGGCAGGGTCTCGCAGCTCGGCTCCTCAAAGCGCAGGTAATATTTCTCCCAGGGATCCGCCTCACAGTTTACGGAGACGGAAACCGCCTTGGCATAATCGCAGACGGAGCCACCGCCCACCGCCAGCAGGAAATCCGCCTGATGCTTCCGGGCAATCTCCACCCCTTCGTACAGCTTGTTCAGCGTGGGGTTGGGCATCACACCGGCAATCTCCGCCACATTTTTGCCGTTGTCCTGCAGGATCCGCATCACATCCTGGTAAATGCCATTCTTCTTAATGGAGCCGCCGCCGTAGATCAGCACCACGTTTTTCCCGTATTTGGGCAGCTCCGTGTTCAGCGCCTGCAGGGAATCCTCCCCGAAATAGAGCTTTGTAGGGTTGCAGTATAAAAAATTTCCAAGCATCTTCTATTCCTCCTTTTCCGCTGTTTGCCGCGCTTTCCACGGCATAAGGGTACTTCTGTTTCCGGTTCTTAGTATACGGCATCGGGTGAGGAATATCCAATACTTATGTTTTATGGGTTCCCATAGATGAAAGGAATGGAATTTAGGCCGCCGCTGACCCCGCTTACCGGCTGCCGCCCGGCGCCCCGCCACTTAACCACCGCACCACTACTTAATCAGCGTCCCCCTCCGCTGTTGCTGGGCTGCTTGCTACGGAGAAATAGGACAAAGTGTCAAAAATCTCCGTAGTGAAC
>CAZSAF010000004.1:1961-8087 GCA_964604605.1 uncultured Lachnospiraceae bacterium | reverse complement strand
ACGGCTACGGACTACGGAGGAATAAAGCAAAATGCAAAAAATCTCCGTAGCGGACGGCTACGGGCTACGGAGAAATAAAACGAAACACCAAAAATCTCCGTAGCGAATGGCCACGGACTACGGAGATTTAGGTCAAAATGCCCCAAACCTCCGTAGTGAACGGCTCCGAACTACGGAGAAGCAAAGTAAACGGCCAAGAGAAAGAAAAACCGCAGCCCGGGGGATCTCCCCTCTGCCGGGCTGCGGCTTTTGTAAACATGCTTTATTCGTCGATACTGTAGTTGGGGGCCTCCTTGGTGATGTGCACATCATGGGGATGGCTCTCCTTCAGGGAAGCGGCGGAAATCTTCACAAACCGCCCGTTCTCCTTCAGGTACGGGATGGTGGGCGCTCCGCAGTAACCCATGCCGGACCGCAGGCCGCCGATCAGCTGGAACACCGTGTCCTCCACGGTTCCCTTGTAGGCCACACGGCCTTCTACGCCCTCCGGCACCAGTTTCTTGGCATCCGTCTGGAAGTACCGGTCCTTGCTGCCGTTCTCCATGGCCGCAATGGAACCCATGCCGCGGTATACCTTGTACTTTCTTCCCTGGTACAGCTCAAAGGTTCCCGGGCTCTCATCGCACCCGGCAAACATGGAACCCATCATGCAGACATCCGCGCCGGCGGCAATGGCCTTGGTGATGTCTCCGGAATACTTAATACCGCCGTCGGCAATGATCGGGATCCCGTACTCCTTGGCTGCCGCATAGCTTTCCATTACCGCGGTAATCTGCGGAATACCAATGCCGGCCACCACACGGGTGGTACAGATGGAACCGGGGCCAATGCCCACCTTCACCGCGTCCACACCCGCTTCAATCAGTGCCCGGGTGCCTTCTCCGGTGGCTACGTTACCGGCGATCACCTGCAGATCCGGATATTTTTCCTTGATCTGCCGCACTGCGTTCAGAATATTCTTGGAGTGGCCGTGGGCGGAGTCAATGACAATGCAATCCACCTTCACCGCTACCAGGGCTGCCACCCGCTCCATCATGTTGGCGGTAATGCCCACCGCCGCGCCGCAGAGCAGCCGTCCCTGGGCGTCCTTGGCGGACAGCGGATACTTGATCTGCTTCTCAATGTCCTTGATGGTGATCAGGCCCTTCAGATTGAAGTCCTTATCCACAATGGGCAGTTTCTCTTTTCTGGCCTTGGCCAGGATCTTCTTGGCCTCCTCCAGGGTAATGCCTTCCTGGGCCGTCACCAGGCCCTCAGAGGTCATGCACTCGGAAATCTTGCGGGTGAAATCCTCCTCAAACTTCAGGTCTCGGTTGGTAATAATGCCCACCAGCTTCCGGCCCTTGGTGATGGGAACGCCGGAGATCCGGAACTTGGACATCAGCTCGTTGGCATCCGCCAGCGTGTGATCCGGCGTCAGATAAAACGGATCCGTAATGACACCGTTCTCGGAACGCTTGACCTTGTCCACTTCCTCCTCCTGCTGCTCCACCGACATATTTTTGTGGATAATACCGATTCCGCCCTGACGCGCCATGGCGATGGCCATCCGGTGTTCCGTCACCGTGTCCATGCCGGCGCTCATCATGGGGATATTCAGCTTGATCGTCTTGGTCAGATGCGTGGAGACGTCCACCATGTTGGGGGTCACCTCTGAGTAGGACGGTACCAGCAGTACATCGTCAAACGTGATTCCCTCGCCGATAATTTTACCCATTGCTGCGCACTCCTTCTGTAAACTTGCCGCTTCTTTGCGGAACTGTGAATAATGTTCTGTATTGGTACGAGTGTAACAAAACTCGCCGCCAATGTCAAGAAAGGCGGCAAAAAAAGGGTAGCAGTTTTTCTGCCTCCCCGTTCCGTACCTTAACCATGCTTTGCCGGGATCACCGGCAGCAGCACATGGGACGGGTGCTCCGCATCATGATACACCTTCTGCAGCGCCGTCCGCATCTCCGCATCCTGCCCCATGGGGTGGCCGGTATTTAGGTTCCGGTCCCACTTGGGGAAATTGCTGCTGGCAATCTCCAGGCGGATCCGGTGCCCCTTTCCAAACACGATTCCGATTCCGCCCAGGTCAATCTCATACTCATAGATGGCGCCGGACACCAGAAGCTCCGGCTTATCCCAGCCCTGGCGGAACTTGGCCCGCACCACGCCCTCGGTCAGGTTGTGGGGAATACCGTCCGGCCCCACATCCACCAGCTTGGCCACAAAATCCGTGTCCGGCCCATCAGTGGAAGCCCATAGCTTCACCGTCACCGGCCCGGTCACCTCCAGAGGGGCCTCCAGGGCATCCGTGGAGTAGACCAGCACATCCTGCCGCGCCTCCACCTCCGTCTGATCCTGCACCAGGCAGTCCTTGGGGTTGATCACCAGGCCGGACTTGCTGGGCACCGGATTGGCCGGATTGTAGCGGTAGGTATCCGGCTTTTCTTCCCCGGGCTGATCCAGGGTCAGCCGCCCGTCACCGGCCAGGGAATTGGCTCCTTTTTCCGAAGTCAGGAAGAAGCGGGTAAAACCGGTATCCGGCAGAGGCCAGGTTTGCTCATAACGCCAGCGGGATTCCTCCCCCAGGGTGTGGACCAGCACATGCTGCTCCCGGTTGAAGCCGGTATCCTCCCCCTTCAGCCACCAGTCAAACCAGCTGGTCAAAATCTCCGACAGCCGCTTACCAATGCCCCACACCGGCTGCTCCGTGGGATCTCCCGGAATGCAGGCCGCCTCATCGCTGCCCGGTACACCGCCGTAAACCCGCCAGGGACCCACATACAGATACAGATTGTCCTGGGCGCTGGGAACGCAGAAGCTCTTCATGGTCTGGTATCCCTCCAGCACCGTCTTTCCCAGATGGTCGTACCAGTTCAAAATCCACAGCGTAGGCACCTCAATGGCCCGGATGTCCGCCGGCATGTGCAGCTTGCTCCAGTAAGAGATATCCTCCAGGTGATCCAGATATTCCAGGAAGAACCGGTCCATCTGCACCTCCTCCACATTGGCAAAAGGGATCTCCTTCAACGGCAGGCAGGTAAACTGCTCCTCCACATGGTCCGACAGCTCTTTCATCCGGGCTTTCAGCTTTTCCAGTTCCGCCGGCGCCATGCCGGCCCTCTGGGAGGTGCGCACCGCCTGCTGCATGTACCAGATGGAGGTGCCGGCCAGATCCATCACACCATTCTTAAAGAACGGAAATCCGGCGGAGGTGCCGGCCGGGCAGATACAGGTCAGGTGAGGCGGCCGCATGGAGGCGGTGAGCAGCTGGGTGGCGCCCAGATTGGAAGATCCCATCATGCCGATCTTTCCCGAGCACCATTCCTGTTCCGCCATCCACTCTACCGTATCGTAGCCATCCTCCGCATCCATCAGCCAGGGCTGATACTGCCCTTCCGAGACACCGGTACCCCGGCAGTCCTGCACCAGCACCGCGTATCCGGCCTCGGTGTACAGCTCCGGCGCCGTATACCGGGGCTTGGAGGCAAATTCCGTCTTATCATAAGGGGTACGGACCAGGATGGAGGGATAGTTTTTCCCTTCCCCGGGCAGATACAAGTCCGCCCGGAGGATCAGCCCGTCCCGCATGGTGATCTCAATGTTGTTCTTTGTAATCATATCGCTCCTCTTTGAAAAACCGTGCGGAGGGTGTCGCCACCGCCCCGCACGGAAATGAAATGGTGTCTGCTTTTCTCCGTCTTACTGGAAGGACAGCTGACTGGGGATAATCCGGGAGTTGGCCGCTGCCATTTCCTCCACACCCTGCAGAGAGGCGTTCCACACGTACAGGGAGCTCATGGAGACCAGGCCATAGCCGGGCAGCTCGCTTACCATAATGTCATTGATCTGCCGGTTCAGTTCTTCCTGCTTGGCGGAATCCGTGGTTCCCATGGCCTGCGTTACCAAATCGTACAGCTGCTGGTTCTCATAGTGATTGGTGCCGGAAGTGAACACGCCGGACCAGATCTGTCCCGGATAGTAGCCGTCCGGGCTGGAGTACACCTGTACCGCCACATCAATGCCGCTGTCCGCATCCTGCCGGACACTGGTCCAGGTGGCGTTATCGTAGGTAACAATCTCCACATCCAGTCCCGCAGACATCAGGAAGGACTGAACAATCTCGGCAATCATGGAGTTCTCCGAGTAGCCGTTGTTGCCCAGCACCAGGTGGGTGCCTTCGGCAATGCCGGCCTCCGCCAGCAGTTCCTTGGCGCGGTCCACATTGTAGGAATAGTAATCCTCATTCCAGCTGGGGTCAAAACCAATACAGGTATTGGAGGTGGCTCCGTTGGTCACCTCACCCAGGCCACTGTACACATTGTTCAGAATGGCGTTGGCGTCCACCGCGTAGGCGATGGCCTGACGTACCCGTACATCCGAGCAGACAGAGTATTCGGAGCAGTTGAACTCCAGAATGGAATCCCTCGCCTGCGCCCGCTCATAGGTGGCAAAGGACTCATTTCCCTCAAACCGCAGGAAGTCGCTGGCCGCCGTGTCCAAGCACAGGTCAATCTCCCCGGACTCCAGGGCGATGGCCCGCTGGGAGTTTTCCGAAATGACAATCCAGTTGATATATTGGATGGCCGGCGCCTCTCCCCAGTAATCGTCCCGGGCTTCCATCTTAATGGAGGAACCGGGAATGTATTCCGTAACCACATAAGGGCCGGTACCCACCGGGTTGTTGATCATGCCGTCCTCACTGGCGTCCATCGATTCCTGGCAGAACATCCGCACATCGCCCAGCTGGAGCCACTGGGTGACGTTGGTCTCCGTCAAAACAATCTCCACAGTCAGGTCATCCACCACGTGGGATTCTTCCAAGTCAATGTACGACACATACATAGCGGAGATGGTATCCGTGTTGGCATAGGCAATAGATGTCAGCACATCGTCCGCGGTGAAAGGCTGTCCCGCGCTGTCTGTAATTCCTTCCTTCAGCTTTACGGTCATGTGAGTGTCATCCGTAATTTCTACAGATTCCGCCATCTGCATAATATAATCGCCGGTTCTGTCATCCACATAATACAGGGTCTCATACACGGCGTAGCCGGGGTTTTTGGAGTTGTACACCGGCGCCAGGGTACTGGCATCGCTGTTGATTCCAATGTTCAGCGTATCCTTGACGGAACCGCCGGAGGACACCCCGCCGCTCTCCCCGGCAGAACCGGTGGTGCTTGTCTCTCCGCCCCCGCCGCAGGCGGTAAGAGAAAGAGCCATTACCATTGCCAGCATTCCTGCCAATACCTTTTTCCTGTTTCTCTTCATTTTTTCCTCCTTCATGACTTTTATCGTCAGTTCCCTACAGGGAATTGATTTCCTTTACCCGGCAGCAGGCCACATGGTGGCCGGGCAGGATTTCCTCCGTGCTCTGCGGATTCTTGCAAGCCTCGGTGGCGTACATGCACCGGGCGGCAAAGCGGCAGCCGGGTTTCGGGTCAATGGGAGACGTAATTTCCCCTTTCAGAAGAATCCGTTCCCGTTTATGTGGAACCTCCGGCACCGGGATCGCCGAAAGCAGCGCCTTGGTGTACGGGTGCAGCGGATTGGCAAACAGATCATCGGAAGATGCCTTTTCCACCATCTGCCCCAGATACATAACCATGATCTCATCGGATATGTACTTCACCACCGAAAGGTCATGGGTTACAAAGATATAGGTCAGCCCCCGCTCCTCCTGCAGGTCCAGCATCAGGTTCAGCACCTGGGCCTGGATGGACACATCCAGGGCGGAAACCGGCTCGTCACAGACAATAAACTTGGGATTCAAAGCCAGGGCCCGGGCAATGCCCACCCGCTGCCTTCTGCCGCCGTCCATCTCATGGGGATAGGCGTTGGCAAACCGGGTTGCCAGGCCTACCGTCTCCATCAGCTTCGCCGTCTGCTCCGCCATTTCCGCCTTGCTGAGGCCGCCCTTCAGGATCAGCGGCTCCATAATGGTCTCGCTGACGGTTTTCCGGGGATCCAGCGAGGAGAAGGGGTCCTGAAAGATAATCTGCATCTTTTCCCGGTATTTCCGAAGGCCCGCCTTATCCAGGTGGGTGACATCCTCCCCTTCAAAAAAGATTTTCCCATCCGTGCTGTCCAAAAGGTGTAAAATGGTCCGTCCCAGGGTGGACTTACCGCAGCCGGACTCTC
>CAZSAF010000004.1:0-1951 GCA_964604605.1 uncultured Lachnospiraceae bacterium | reverse complement strand
ACTTTTTCAAGTCCTGTACTTCCAGAATTACTGACATCCCGCGCCCTCCTTCCATCTGTGGCACTTGACAAAATGGCCTTCCGCCACCTCCTGCAGCGCCGGATTTTCCTTTTCACAGATTTCCGCAGCCAAAGGGCAGCGGGGGCAGAACCGGCAGCCGTCCGGCAGGGCGGAGGGATCCGGCATCAGGCCCTTAATGGGTTTCAGACGCTTCTCCGTAGAGTTAAGCCGGGGCAAGGACTGGAACAGGCCCACTGTATAGGGGTGACCGGTATGGTTAAAGATATGGTCGGCAGTGCCGTACTCCACAATCTCCCCGGCGTAGACCACCGCCACCTTCTCGCACATCTCCGCCACAATCCCCAGATCGTGGGTAATCAGAATCAAAGCGGTGGACAGCTCCTTCTTCAGCTGGGCCATCATTTCCAGCACCTGGGCCTGAATGGTCACATCCAGGGCGGTGGTAGGCTCGTCCGCCAATAACAGCTCCGGATTACAGGCCAGCGCCATGGCAATAATCACCCGTTGCTTCATGCCGCCGGAGAACTGATGGGGGAATTCCCCGTACCGTTCTCCCGGAATTCCCACCATTTCCAGCATCTCAATGGTCCGGCACTGGGCTTCCGCACGGGAAACCTTATTGTGGAGCCGCACGGTTTCCGCAATCTGCTCTCCAATGGTTTCCACCGGGTTCAGGGCTGTCATGGGATCCTGGAAAATCATGGAGATTTTATTTCCCCGGATCTTTTGCATTTTGGACTCGCTGAGCTCCAGCAGCTCCTCCCCCTCAAACTCTATGCTTCCGCTGCGGATTTTGGCCGGCGGGTCCGGAAGAATCCGCATAATCGATTTGGCTAAGGTAGTCTTGCCGGCTCCGGTCTCCCCCACCAGGCCCAGGGCTTCGCCCCGGTTCAGCTCCAGCCGCAGACCGTTCACCGCATGGATGACGCCGCCGTCCGTTCGGTATTCCACCACCAAATCCTCTATTTTCAATAATTTCTTTTCTTCCATGGCTTCCTCCTAATTTTTCAGACGCGGATCCAGGGCATCCCGGAGTCCGTCGCCCAGTACATTAAAGGAAAGGACGCTGAGCATAATGCATACACCCGGGGAAGTAATCATATACGGATAATCCCGGATATAATTCTTAGCCGCAGTCAGCATGGCGCCCCACTCCGGTGAAGGGGGCTGTGCCCCCAGCCCCACAAAGCTTAGGGTTGCCGCCGTCAGCATAGAGGAACCAATGCTCATGGTAATGTTGACAATCATGGGAGAAAAGGCATTGGGAATGGCGTGTTTCAGAATAATCCGGGCATTGCTGGCGTTAATGGCCGTAGCCGCCTCTATGTACTCTTTATCCCGCACGGTCATAATGGAGGCCCGCATCATCCGGGCATACTGGGGACACACGGAGATGGCCAAAGCCAGGATGGTGTTCAGCACGCCGGGCCCCAGGGAAGTGGCAATGGCGATGGACAGGATCAGTACGGGAATGGACTGATAGATATCCAAAAACCGCATCAGCAGGTTATCCACCAGGCCGCCGTAGAAACCGGCAAGGGCACCCACCGCCACGCCGATGGCGGCGGAAATGGCCACGGACAAAAGGGCAATCTCCATGGAAACCCGGGAGCCATAGATCAGACGGCTCAAAATATCACGCCCCAGATGGTCCGTCCCCAGCCAATGTTCCGCGCTGGGTCCCTGATAGGTGGCGCTGAAATCCTGGTCCGCGTACCCATAAGGAGCCAGTTGGTCCGCAAAAATCATGACGATAAACAGGAAAAGAATGAAGATCAGACCGGCCACCGCCAGGCGGTTTTTTAAAAGTCTGCGCCAAACTTCTTTGGTCCGGTTGGTCTTTTTTACCGATGAAATCTGACTTGCCATGGTCTCTCACCTCTTCTTTCTTGCAAATTGGGAACGGATGCGGGGGTCTACCAGCGCATAG
>CAZSAF010000003.1:0-37512 GCA_964604605.1 uncultured Lachnospiraceae bacterium | reverse complement strand
CCTTTTCACAGGCCTCGGGCACCACCTCCAGAGGATTTACGTAGAAAAAGCTCCGGCCATCCAGGGACATGCCGCTGATGACTCCGTTGTACAGCGCTCGCTCCATCACATCCGCATACCGGCTGTCCTGGGTGATCTCGAACATTCTCCGGGCAAAAAAGACCAGGCCGATGGCGGCGCAGGTTTCCCCGTAGATGGTATCGTTGGGCAGATCGTAGTCAAAGGAGAACGCCTCGCCGCACCGGGTGGCGCCAATGGCTCCGGTTACGTACATCTGCCGTCCGGTAATGTTGTCCCACAGCTTTTCACAGGTCTCAAACAGTTCCCGGTCCTCCGTCCGGGAAGCCACCTCCGCCATGCCGCTGTACAGGTACACAGCCCGCACCGCATGGCCCTGGGCCTGATCCTGCTCCCGCACCGGCTTTCCAGCCTGGTAGTACTGCCACTTCATATAGGTGTCCGCCCAATAGCATTCATTGCCGTTTTTCCGGCATTCCTCCTCAAAGAACAGGGGCTGCTGGCCTCTCTGGTCAATGAAGTACTTGGCCAGTTTCAGATGTCGTTGGTCCTTTGTGATGTCGTACAGGCCGCTGAGGGCCATCTCCGCCACCTCATGGCCCGGATAGCCGGGGATTTTCCCCTCCTCCGCTCCCAAATGCTCGTAGACACAGTTGGCATAACCAATGGCAATGTCCAGAAAAGCGCGCTTGCCTGTTGCCTTGTAGTAGGCCACCGCTGCCTCCACCAGATGCCCCAGGCAGTAGAGCTCATGATTGTCCATGAGATTGGTGAACCGCTTTTCCAGCCCGCTGATAATATAGTAGGTGTCCAGGTATCCGTCCGGCTGCTGGGCCTTTCCAATCAGCGCAATGGTCTCATCCGCCGTTTTTTCCAGTTCCGGGTCCGGATGCCACATCAGGGAGTAGGCCACCGCCTCCAGCCATTTGTAGACATCGCTGTCCTGAAAGACCATCCCCTGGAAGCCGCCCTCCTGAAGGCCCGCCGCCACCCGGAAATTCTGGATACAGCCGCTGGGCTCCGCCCCTTCAATCCGGTCGTTCAGTGCCTCCCACTGGTATGGGATTACCTGGGTGCGGACCAGCTCCATGTATTCCCTCCAAAAAGAATCCTGAATCTCCACACGATTCAGAGCCACCGGATGCAATTTCTTCTCAAGCATTGTTCCCCTCCTGATTTTCAAATGTACGCAAATTTTTAAATATCGAAGCGGATCATTTCCGCCAGCGTTTTGTTTCGGTAGACCAGATCCTCACGGACGGTAAAGCCCTGCTTTTCCCAAAACCGGTTGCCGTCGGCATTCCGCGCAAACACCACCAGCGCTGCCTTGTGAATGCCTATGCGCTTCAGGCCTTCCAGAGCCTGCTCCACCAGCGCCGTGCCAATCCCTTGCCGCCGGCAGTCCGGATGGACCGCAGTGTGGTAGATATAGCCTCTTCGTCCATCGGAACCCACCAGAATCACCCCCACCAGCCGCTCCTCCGCCACAGCCACCAGGCAGGTTTCCGGATTTCGTTCCAAAAAGCGGGCAATGCCCTCCGGGGAATCATCCAGATTGTTCAGCCCCACACCGGAGCAGCCCCTCCACAGGGCGTACACCTGCGGATAGTCCTCTGTCCGCATCTTGCGAATTTCCATGCTGTCCTCCTCTCCCGCTCAGCCGTTCTCCGTCTGTTCTGATTTTTCTATTGTGCCAGTCTTTGTTCTAAAAAGCAAGAGAAAAAAGCAAAAACACTTGTGTATTTTCCCCTTCAGACGTATAATAGACTGACAACACTTTCACACGCGAAACAGATGGAGAGAGGGGATTTGCTTCATGCCTACGGACATTTACCAATGGCCCTATCCCAATGAATTCGGCCAGACGGAGACGGTGGAATCGGACGTGCTGGTGCTGGGCGGCGGTTTGGCCGGCTGCTTTGCCGCCATTGCCGCAGCCCAGAGAGGCCAGCGGGTGGTTCTGGTGGAAAAAGGCGCTACCGAGCGCAGCGGTTCTGCCGGCACCGGCTTTGACCACTGGGAGTCAGCCTGCACCAACCCCTGCTCCCAGGTGACGCCGGAGGAAATTGCCTACGCTTATGTCAACGAGCAGGATCACTATTCCAACGGGATTTCCCACTATATTGAATGCCGGGAGGGGTATGACCGGCTGCTGGATCTGGAGCGGTTCGGTGGCAAAATCCGGGACACGGAGGACGAATTTCAGGGCGCCGAGTTCCGGGACGATGAGACCAAGCTGATGTTTGCCTACGATTACCAAAACCGCTTCACCCTCCGGGTCTGGGGCTCCACCTTCAAACCGGCCCTCCTGCGGGAGATGAAGCGCCTGGGCGTCCGGGTCTATGACCGCACGGAAGCCACCAGCCTGCTCACCGTTATGACAGACGGGAAAAAGCGCTGCGCCGGCGCCACCGGCATGAACGTCCGCACCGGCCGTTTTCTGGTTTTCCGTGCCAAATCCACGGTGCTGGCCATGTCCCGGCCGGCACGGGCCTGGCTGTTCAACCCGGATCTTCCCGGCCTCTGCGAGTTCCGCCCCTTCCAGAGCATTGGCAGCGGCCATGCCATGGGATGGCGGGCCGGGGTGGAGTTTACCATGATGGAAAAGTCCGTTCCGGCAGAGTTTTCCGCCGCCGGCCGCAGCTTCCCGCCCTACAGTGCCGGCAACAACCACAACACCTGGTACGCCGCCACCATGGTGGATGCCCGGGGCGTGGAAATTCCCTACCTGGACCGGGATGGCAACGTGCTGCAGACGGTTTCGGAGCGCTATTACCCGGCCAAGGGGCAGAAATTCTTCCTCAAGGGCGGTGTCATTGACCATCCCAAGTACGAATACCGCGGTCCGGAGACCATGCCCTTTGAGGAGCTGATGAAGCGGGGCTATCAGCTGCCCTTCTACGCAAACCTGAGCCGGATGCCGGAGATGGAACGGAAGGTCATCTGGGGCATGATGGTGGGCGAGGAAGGTAACACCAAGATTCCGGTTCTGGACTATTACACCCGGCAGGGATTTGATCCCACCAAGCATGCGCTTCAGAGCTACGGCAACGGTTGGCAGAGCGCTTCCTTCCTGCCCCAGGAACGGCAGTTTTTCGGCGCTCCCGGCGGAATCCTTCACGACTGGGATCTGAAAACCAATATCGATGGCCTCTACGCCGCCGGGGATCAGCTGTTTGCCAGTGACTGCGCCGGCCATGCCTGCGCCACCGGCCACTACGCCGGGCGCAAGGCGGCCGCCTACGCCGCCACGGTTCCGCTGCAGGAGGTACAGGCCGCTGACCTGGAAAAGGAACAGCAGCGGCTCTATGCCCCCATGTACCGCCGGGAGGGCATGGGCTGGAAGGAGCTGAATATGGCCATCTCCAAGGCCATGCAGAACTACTGCGGCGGCGTCAAGTGCAAGGACCTGCTGCTGGAAGGGCTGGATCTGTTCAAGAGCTACCGGGAAGAGATTGTCCCCCAGCTCAGCTGCCACAACCCTCACGACCTGATGCGCACCCACGAGGTGCTGGACATTCTGGATGTCTCGGAGCTGGTACTCCACGCCTGCCTGATGCGGGAATCCAGCTCCAGGCCCCTGTGCTTTGAGCGCAGTGACTTCCCGGAGATGGATCCACCGCAGGACCGGCACTTTATCACCATCCGACAGGAAAACGGCCAGCCCATCCGGGGCATGGTGGAGCACGATTATTTTGGAGATTTGAAGCAGGAATATGAAAAACGGAACCAGGACTATGTGGGAGGTGAACAGTAATGGAAATGAATCCCCTTACCGCCAGGGTTGTCCCCTGCAGCGCGGAACCACTGCTTTTTGACGAGTCCCAGTGTGTGGGCTGCAACCGCTGCGCCAATGTGTGCCAGTGCGATATTTTGATTCCCAACCCGGAAAAGGGCCGGCACCCGGTGGTTCTCTACCCGGGCGAATGCTATTACTGCGGCGCCTGCGTCATGGTCTGTCCCCGCCCCGGCGCCATCCGGCTGCAGCATCCGCTGATGAACCGGGTCAAATTTATCCCGGTGAAGCCGGAGCCGGCGGATTGAGGTATTTTCTGATTGTGCGCATTCTGGATTGCTTTTGGACATTCCATACATCCGGTTGTCATAAGCAGTCGAACACGAACGTTGGGGTTCTTTCTCAATTTGCAAAGGCGTTTTATTATCTTCATCCGTTGCTCCCATTTTCCGGTATCCTTTGTTTCCACATCAAAAAAGAATCATATTTCATCGGTTACCTCTGCACTATTTTTGAATCTGGGATCCTTTTTAAATCGGGCGTCCGCCTGTATATGCCTGCTCACTTTCTCCTTCACAAAATACATAGATCAGAGGTTTTGAGGGTCTCGTTCTACGTGCCATCAAAATACCTCCTCAATCTCTACATTCGGTATGGAGCCATATTTTCCAAGCATATACCCTTTCCGTATATTTTCTATTGTCCTGGTAGAAAAATCGCTGATACTATACAGCTCAGAAGCCCCGTCCTCCCGCCTTTTATCGGCAAAATATAATTGATCCTTCCGCAGCAGTTCCAAACTCAGCAATTCTGTATTATGCGTTGTAAATACGATCTGAGAACCCTTTGGGTTTGTCCGCTTGCTCTGAAATTTTGCCACAATATATTCCACCAACATTGGATGAAGTTCTTTTTCAATTTCATCTACCAATAGAATTCCACCTTCTGCAAGAGCCGATTCAATTGCTGGCGCTATGGACATGAACTTTCTGGTTCCATCTGATTCATCCGCCAATTCCAACGAGTACAGCCTACTGCTCCCATCGCGGTTTTGTCCAGAGTGGAAAGAAGTGGCGGTAACTTCCCCCATATTCAGGCGTACTTCCAAATTATTGGAGGTTTCTGCAAGCGCATGCAGGAATCGCCGAAGGGCTACCTGAATTCCCTCCGGAAGATTATCCGGAAAAGAAATATCTTCCTCTATTTCTTTTCGATTGATCTCAAATTGCATATCTTCAATACCAAGATCCGCTGCTTTTGCATAATCTGAGATTGCTTTCAACATGTTGCTATCACTGGAATATTCCAACAACTGATATGGTATATCGGAATAGTCACGTGAAAAATAGATTTTTTCCCGAAACCAACGCATTGCGTCCATACAAGCGGTGTCATTCATTGTACATGCAACCGAAAAATACAACTGATTCCCTACTACTGCCTCACTGATCAGCCTGCGTTTTGCTTTTTCTTCCGTAAAGGAGAATTTCTGACCTTCTCTGGAAAAAACCAGCGCTTTCTGTCCTTTTGGGGCATAATGGAGCGCTTCCGAAAAAATCTTTTCCCGGGTAGCGGAAAAGAATACCAGTATTTTATACCATCCAGGGTATATATAAACGAAAACTCGGATGGTTCGTCTTTGGAATAGTCATTTAAAGCAAACGGTATAACTGGAATTGCTGCTTTTTCATGCTGTGTTTTCTGCGCATCTTTTATAAATTGGGTTGCCAGCCAGAATGCGCGGATTACATTACTCTTGCCGCCTCCATTTTTTCCATAAATGGCCACACCGGGAAGCAGCTTATGATGATTGAATCCAATCAAACAGCTTTTCAGAGATCCGAGCCCAGTAGCTTCCATGGATAAAATTGTTTCATCTCGAAATGATCGATAATTTTTAAACCGGAATTCAATCAGCATACAAGCACCTCCATCTCTAGTATATCCAGCATTCATCAGAAATTCGATAAAATAAATCCAAAAAAAGCTTTTTCTTGTTAGATTTAACTCAAATGAGATGTTCGGTACATTCAACCGCCTTTTCCAGGCGCAGCAGCGCCTCCTTTTTGTCCAGGCCTCCGGCGTATCCGGTGAGGCTGCCGTTTTTCCCCACCACCCGGTGGCAGGGAACAAGAATGGAAATCCCATTGCGGCCCACCGCCCCGCCAACGGCCTGGGCAGACAGGTGGGGCAGCCCCCTCCGGGAAGCCAGCTTTCCGGCAAGATCCCCGTAGGTGCAGGTCTGCCCATAAGGGATCTTGCGGAGAAGCTCCCATACCTCTTTCTGAAATGCGGTTCCTATAAAGTGCAGCGGAACGGAAAATTCCGGCTCTCTTCCGGAAAAATACACATCCAGCCACCGCCGGGCCTGTTTCAGAACCGGGGTTTCCTGTTCCGTATGCTCCGGGTCCAGATGGAGGGCAAAATATTTCTGCCCCTCAAACCACAGTCCCGTAAGGCCCTCCCGGTCCGCTGCCATCAAAATGCCTCCCAGAGAGGAAGAATAGGAAGTGACATACTGCATGCTGTGCCTCCTTGCATTCTTGCATTCTTATGTATGCAAACGGCCACAAATAGCACCGCCTGCCACTCCATTCTACCACGGAATCCCCAGGGGAGCATCCCATTTCCAGGATTTTTTCCACTTCTGACAATTCGGAAACATTTCCCCATCATTTCACAAACAAACGCCTCGCATAATGGGAAATAGATACGGAGGTAACTACGATATGAGTGGATTATTGTAAGATTTGTACAAGGCCATGAAGCGAAGCGAGACGGAGACGCTGATCCGGCACTCCGGTTCCACCCCGGAGGGAAAGAACGAAAAGATCCGCTCCGGCCAAAGCTATCTCTACAAGCAGTACGGCATGGAGAGTGATGTGATTGAGGTACGCTTCCACAAAAAGGTCAGCGGCTCCTTCCTGAACCAAGCGCTGCAGACCGCCATCCGGCGGTATCCCTATTTCAACACCAGGCTGTTGGAAAAGGACGGGGATTTCTACATTGTCCAGAATCACCAGTCCCTGGTGGCCCGGCGGACCAAGGAGCTGGCAAGGCTGGGCCATATCAGCTGCGGGTATCATCTGATTGACATCACCTATTACGGTTATTCCCTGTATGTCTCGTTTCCGTCACGCCCTCTGTGACGGCCGCGGCGTCATGCCCTTTGTGGAGACGCTGCTCTACTATTACTGCCGTCTAGCCTACGGCGAAAAGCCCCTGCCCGAAGGCGTCCGGCTGACGGACGATCCCCTGCTTCCCGGGGAGACCCTGGATCCGTTTCTGCAGGAATACGACTATGATAAGGAGAATGAAAAGGATTTCCCCACGCTCTCCCGGGACGCCTTTACCATTCCGGAAAACGTTCCCGCGGAGGAGGCCACCGACGATCGATATGAGGTGCAAATCCCAGCCGCGGACTACATGGGGGTGTGCCGGGAGCACAACGCAACACCGGTGATCCTCCTCTCCCTGCTGATGAGCCGCGCCATTGGGGAACTGTATCCCCAGTATGAGAAGCCCATCCACGCCAACATTGCCACCGATATGCGGGAGGAGCTGGATGCGCCCAATACCTTCAAAAACTGCGTCAAGAGCATGATCCTGCCCTACAGCCGGGAGCTGGCCTCCAAAAGCCTGACGGAGCAGGCCATCGAATACCGGGCCCTGTTAAAGGCCCAGCGGGACCGGGATTACTGTCGCCGGGAGGCCAACGCCATGATGGGGCTGTTCAACAAGCTGGACACCCTGGATTCCTATGAGGAAAAACAAAAAATCATGTCCTTCTTCGAGGGCATGACCTTGAATACCTATATCATCAGCTATCTGGGGAAATTCCGCCTGGGGGAAAACGCACCCTATATAGACAGCATTCACCTGTACAACTCCGGCGCCACCGGTCTGGGCATCAACATGATCTGCTGCGGGGACTCCTTTGTGCTGGATTTTAAGCAAAGCTTCCCCTCAGACCGGTACGTCCAGGCCTTCTGCGGCCAGCTGAGAGCGCTGGGAATCCCTTACCGCGCCAGCGGTCCGATTCCCTTTGTGACCCCCGGCGATTCCGTTATCAAACGGAAGGGGAGCACTTCTCCCAATCCCGCATTACGTCCGCCAGTGTGATGGACTGCAGCTCCCGCTCCATGGCCGCCTGGACCCGGAGCCGGCGGCCCTGTCAATTTGGAGACGGCCGAGGGGCTGCTTATTTTCTCACCACGCTGATCCGCTCCTGAATATGATTCCCGTCCGTGATCTCATCCACCATGGCTACCGCATAGTCCGCATAGCTGATGATGCTCTCGCCTTTGCTGTTTAGCGTCAGCTCTTCGCCGCCCAGAATGTAGCTGCCGGTCTTCTCGCCCTCTGCCTGGAAGTCCCCTGCCGGGCTAATATAGGTCCAGCGCATATCCTTCTCTCCCGCAGCTCGCCCAGAGCCTTGGCCATGGCCGCTGCCAGAGGCTTGAAGGCATCCGGGAAGTCCGGCCCCTCTGCCACACAGGCCGTGTGCTCCGGATTCACATAAAGGCTGCCTGCGCCGCCCACCACCAGCAGCCGGGTCTGGGTGCCGGAGAGGATGTCGCACAGATGCTTCAGGGAAGTGCTGTGCTGGGGAAGCGTTTCCTCCGTCCAGGCGCCAAAAGCATCTACCACCGCGTCAAAGGGCTTCAGATCCTCTGCAGTCAGGTCGTACAGGTCTTTCTGCAGCACGTGCTGGGCAGCGGTCTGGTTCTCTCCCCGAACCACGGCCGTCACATCCAGCCCTCTGGCCACAGCTTCCTCCACAATCTTCTTTCCTGCCTTGCCGTTTGCGCAAACCACTGCGATCTTTTTCATGATTTTGTTCCTCCTGCTGATTATTCTGTATTTGTTGTAACTTTTATTATTACATCTTGCAGTCGTAAGATGGTGCGGTCTAGTTGTAATGTCAATAGTTACAATAAAATTTTTTCAAAAAAATTTCAGCGCCTGATCCGGTAAACGGAAGGCGCTGAAACACTGGACAAACATCAAAGGGCGACCATCACTGGAGAATCCAGCACACCGCCGGCAGCGTAATCAAAGAACAGACGGTGGTGATAAAGATGCCCCCCATGGCATAGTCCCCCTCCGAGCCGGAGGATTTGGCCATCATCACAATGGTGGACATGGACGGCATGGCCGTCAGAAGCGTCATGGTCAGATGAATCTCCTCTGTCATAGGGAAAAGCCCCAGAATCTGATAGAATACCAGCGGAAACAGCAGCATCTTTAACACTGCGATCCCATAAAATTCCTTGAAGCGGACATAACGGCGAATGTCCATGCAGGCAAACACACCGCCCAGGTAGATCATGGCCAGGGGCGTTGCCGTGGCGCCAATTTTCTGGAGGGCCGTCTCCAACAGCGCCGGCAGCCGGATCCCCGTCACCACAAAAACCACCGCCAGCACAATGGCCACAGTGGAGGGGTTGACTAGCTTGCGGGGATTGAATTTCCCCTGCCCGGAGGGAGTGGTCAGCTTTACCCCTACCGTCCAAAGCGTCAGCTGATCGATGATGGTAAACACGGAAATGTACAGCATACCGTTTTCCGGATAAATACTGGTGATAATGGGAATTCCCATGAAACCGATGTTTCCGAACATGGCCAGGGCATTGTAGACGTTGGCTCTGTCCCCTTTCAACCGGAATAGAACCGCCAGCCCTCTTCCAACGCTGAAGGTCAGAATATACATCAGAACCGTGTACGCCAGGATGGCGGCAGACTGGAACAGGGTATCCCGATCCACCCCGCCGATGGTATTGGCAAAAATCATCACCGGCAGCGCCAGTTTGATCACAAACCGGGAGATGGTCTCCAGCGTATCCTGGTTCAGAACCCGGGTCTTAACCAGGATAATCCCCACCAGAATGTAAATGACGAACAAACCGATCTGTTCCAGCAGAATCCAAAATGTTTCCATATTCCTTTCTCACATTCCTCTCTTTTATCTTTTGCCATATACTATTTTATGGAAAAATGGAGGATTGTCAATATGCCCCGGCATGCCGGCCTTCCCGAAACCAAAGGCGGCATCTGTTCTCTTTCTTGTGGACAAAGAACAGATGCCGCCACATGGTTAACCACGCATTTTACAAAATGCGGTTAAAAAATTCCATAGAGACCAATCAATGCAAAGACAACACTCAATAGCACACACGCAACCGAAGTGAGGAACAGTCGAATAAATAACTTGTTGGTATCCATCTCTCCTCTTCCTTGGTTAAACACTGCGTATTGAGCCATAATACCTGCGCCGCCGGTGGAGGCAGGGCTGAACGCCGCCAGGAAGGAAGAAATGGTGATGCTGGAAACCAGCGCGCTGTAGCTGGTATTGGGGAACTGTTCCAAAATACCCGGAATCGTGGGGATCAGCGTCGGCATCACCACTCCGGTGGTGGAGCTGAACCAGGACATAACGCCACCGGCCAATGCCATAATCGGCCGAACCAGGAAATCCGTCATAATCGACGTCAAGCCTGCAACCAACAGATCAATTCCGCCCAGTTCTGTCACCACTGCCATCAGCATATTGACACCACAAACCAGAATAAAGGTTCCCCAAGGCATAATCTTGATGGCAGCTTTATCGTCTGTAATGCCAAAAATGCATAGGATCACTGCTGCCAAGGGAGCTGCCAATCCAATATTGACATTGAAAGCGAATACAACGATCACAACCAATACAATCGCCAGCATAGTCAACTTTTGATTGCGGTTAAAGGGTTGAATATTTTCAAGCATTTCCAAGCTTTCCGCCTTCGGCTTATAAAGCCTATATACGAAGTAGAAAATCAGCGTAAACAGAATCCATACGATGGTGCATTCGCCAAAGATCTCCCATGAAAATTGTCCTGCGTAGTCGGTCTGGGCAATCAATCCGGTGGCAATAATTCCACCATTGGAGATAGGGGACATACACCCCAAATTGCAGGCCAGTGTAATAATCAACCCCATGGCAATTACGTCCACTCCCAGCTGATAGGCCAGTGCAATGCCCAACGGAAGGATAATCCCGAATGTAGGGATGTTCCCGCAGCCGCAAGCGCTGAGGACAAACGTCAGGATTGCGATAATCAGAGGGATGGACCAAAGCTGCTTTCCCACCAGCTTCAACAAACGTTTTGCCAGAAGATCCATCGTACCATTATTGACCGCCATGCTAAACAAAAAAGCCGGACCAACCAATGAAATGAAGAGACTGGTGCTAAAATTGGAAATGACCGTTGAATCTGAAACTCCGCCGATTCTGGCAATGATCAATGCCATACCCATGGCCAAAAATCCCATGTTTACCTTTTTCCAGAAGCCAATAACCAAAACCGCCACCAAGAAAATCAACGATAATGCTGCAAACGTATCCATAAAGTATTTTTCTCCTCTCCCTATTTTATAGACAGGCTCAGTGAAGCGCTTCTATTTTTTTGTCAAAATCGAAGACGCAAGCGTTAAATTTTTCCGCCTCCAGAATCGGGAACAAGTGGTGATTGCAGGCGATAAACTCATAGCAGAGGGCCAACGGAGATTTTGCCATTCGTCGGACCGCCTCGTGGCCGGATTCCCATGCGTCATGGTAGGAGGAATGGCTCACAAAGGTTGCAACGGGAATGGTTCTGTCCTTCAGGGGAGTCATATTGTCTGTCAGATATGTGTCCAGATGATACTCCACACCTACCCACGGGGGAATCTGCAGCATACTTTCTTGCATCAAATCCGCATCCTCTGGCTGGAGAGGAGATGCTGCTCTCTGCTTTGCCGCATATTCGACCGGATCCGTTATATAGGGCATCATCCGCTGATACCATCCGTCAATATTGTAGTTCCTGCCTTTATGCTGATTCCAAGGCTCCTCGCTGAAGGCGTACAGGGAAGCATCCACCAGGATCATTCCTCTCAGCCGATGTTCCTCATGCAGCCTTGCATAGGAGGCAGCCACCGCTCCGCCAAGGGAATGCCCTATCAACAAAACATCCTGCAACTCCAGGTGATCGATTAGCTCCCGAATATCCTGTGCCATTCTCTCTTGGCGATTGGTCCCCGGTGCCTTCATAGAACGACCGTGTCCGCGCAAATCCAGGTTAATCACCTGATAGTGCTCTGAAAAGGCAGGAACGCTGTGCCTCCACATGGTAGTAGACTCTCCAAAACCCGGGAGTAATAGTAAAGGTTTTCCTTTTCCGGATATTTCCAGATAGAGCCATACTCCATCCGAGGTTTTGAAAAAGTTATCTTTTCCAGCCAATTCTCCATCCTCCTTCATATTTTAATGACAGTTTTCTCATTCGCCGGCGAATTAATTTCATATTTCGACTATATCATGACACAAATTGGAGTTCAAATTCATATTATTCATAAAATCCATTCACTTTATGAATGGGAATCAGTCGTATAAAAACAAAATCCATCCATCAAAAGATTGGCGGTTCGATAAGCCAAGGTATATTGGATTTCTAGAGCCTTATCTCCCGGTTCATATTCCACCCCTACCGTCAGCACACCGCATGGATGCCCAATCCGCAAAGCATGTAGGTTTCCTGTCGGCGAAAGGAGCCGAGAAACAATACTGCCCGGCACAGCAGCTGCAGCAGCGGTACACATAGCACCGGTAAGCGCATACGTAGGATGGGTTTTCTGCATAGACATCATGCGTCCAATCAAATCCACTTCGTCCTGCTCCACGCAGCTTCCATCTGGCATAACCCATCCGGCTGCTCCTGCAACCAATGTCATTTTGGGGACTCCCGGGGTCAGCCATGCCGACTGTCGATAATCGGATATGAGATCTAATTGACAAGCCGCCATTCCGCGGATCCGCTCCAACAGGTCCAGCAGCTGCAAATTCGAATCCAATTCCGAAGGCAGTTCGGTTCCGGAAAGCCCCAAATCTCCTGCGCGGACAAACACCAGGGGATTGGCTGCATCTACAATCGATACCTCTATCGGACCATAGTCCGGAATCTCCAGTATCTCCGCTGGTGCTCCCGTAGGAAGAAGCCCTTTTCCCAAGGTTCCCGCCGGTTTCAAAAATTTCATTTTTACAGGCGCTGCGCTCCCCGGAACACCTGCAATCCGGCAATCGCCTTCATACTGAACCTGCCCGTCACAGACCTGAACCTCTTCTACAAGGATTTTTTCCGTATTGGTGTTAAAAATACGTACTTCTGTCAAAGGAGCGACTGCCTTTACCAGTCCTCGCTCAATAGCAAATGCCCCCACTCCGGAAGAAATATTCCCACAGTTTCCCTTGTAGCTTACCAGCGGCTTATCTACCGAGATTTGTGCGAATGTATAGTCCACATCCGCATCTGAACGAACCGAAGGACGAATAATCGCCACTTTGCTGGTAACCGATGCTGCACCGCCCAAGCCATCAATCTGTCTCAAATCCGGGCTGCCCATGATGCGGAGCAGAAATTGATCTCTTTCCGTCCCCTCCCGTGGAATATCGGATTCCAGAAAATATACACCTTTACTGGTGCCCCCTCGCATCAGACAGCACGGCACTTTTTTTCGAATCGGCATTGAAATTCATACCTCTCTTTCTTTTTCTTCATTGTATCTCCCGTATCTCCGGAAGTTAAATTCATATTTTTCATAAAAATCATTCTTTATGTGAATCGCAAAATTGCCCAGCCACTTTCAATCGTTTTGGGGGCTAGCCATCATGCCGGTGCTTTGGTACAATAGTTGTATGGAAAAACATGACTCATAGGAGGTCTCATGGACTTCAAAGACTTAACTTACGTTCTAGCCATTGCCAAATACCAAAATATCACCAAAGCCGCTGAATCTCTCTATATCACACAACCCACATTAACCAAATTTCTGCAACACTTGGAAAAAGATCTGGGGCAAAAACTATTCCGGCGGCTGGGAAACCGTTATATGCTGACCTACGCCGGTGAGCGCTACACAGCCAAGGCCGCCGAAATACTAAACCTGAAAAAAGAACTGGACCAGGAGATGGGAGATATTGTCCGGAATAATGCCGGATCCTTAAAAATAGCATTCCCTACCATGCGAGGCACCTACATGCTGCCATGCACCCTGCCCATCTTTAACAGTCTCTATCCCAACGTAAAGTTAGACATATTAGAGGCGAATTCCAGCCTGCTAGAGGGAATGCTGCTCAGCGGAGAGGCGGATCTGGCCTTTTTTAATCTCCCCATTAAGGATCCCAACATTGATTATGAGATCATCAGCCATGAGGAGGTGCTTCTGGTGTTGTCTGCCAAACATCCATTGGTGTCATACGGCATACGTCGGGAAGGATGCAACTATCCCTGGATGGACTTAAACTTACTGCGTGATGAACCGCTGATTCTGCAAACTCCCGGCCAACGCACCCGACAGACAGTGGACGCTCTGTTGAAAAAGTACGATTTTTCCCCCCACATCAAGCTACAGACCTCCAACATTTCCGCGGAGGTAGAGCTGGCAGCCCGGGGCTATGGTGCCTGCTTTGTCACCGAAACTCATTTAAAGCATATTGCCGCCGGAAAACAGGTGGCCTACTTTTCCGTAGGAGAGCCCTGCACCACCGTAGATTTTGTAGCCGCCTACCGCCGGGGCAGCTATATTCCCTACCACGCCAGGGAGTATATAAAAATTGTGAAGGATTTTACATAAGCAGGAAAAAGGACATCCGATAAGGACAGAGGAGCATAAAGAAGTATTGCAAAAAAGACTGACCTATGCTAAGTGAACAGGGAACAAAAAAACTCTATGCGAATGGACGTGATCAGCAACCATTCGCATAGAGTTTTTTTGCCTATTTTATATTATCAGCATCTTTTGAACGTTTTAAATCGCAGTGTAGTTCCTGCAACGAACAAGAACTATATTTCCGCTTCAAGCAGCTCCCGCAGATATTGCAAAAAGAAATTTGCCGCCTTGGAAAACACCTGATATTTTTTCCAAATAATGAATCCCCGCGCTTCCAATCGCGGAGAGAACGGGAGAAAGCAAAGGTTACTTCCCTGCGTGTTAATGAGTTTATCATAGCATAGAGCGTATCCCAGTCCTTCGTCGACCAATAGAGAAGCGTTAAAAATCAGATTGTAGGTGGCGACAATCTGCAGTTCTGACTCTTCCCGCTGAAGCCATCGCTTCAGATATGCATCATCCCCCTTTTGGTGGGAAACGATCAGCGGTTTATCCCACAAATCTTCCGGGCAGATGTTTTCCTTTTCTGCCAAGGGAGAATCCTTACGCATTAAAACGCCCCAGGTATCTTTGATCGGAACCGGGATGGCCTCATATTTCTGCGAATCAATTTCCGTAAAAAGCAATCCGAAATCAATGACCCCTTTATCCAGATATTCCAATACATGTTCCGCATTGCCACTGGAGATGTGATACCAGATATCCGGATATTTTTGCTGCAGTTTTTTAGCGACTTGTGCGAACAAACGGACGGTTTCCGTTTCACCGGCCCCGATAAAAACATTTCCCGCAACGGTTTCATTGGAGCCTGTGATTTCTTCTTCGGTGCGACGCATCAGCGAAATCATTTCTTCCGCCCGCTTACGCAGGATCATCCCTTCTTCTGTCAAAACGACTTTACGGGAGCCTTTTACACCGCGAATGAGGAGTTGCTTGCCCAGCTCTGTTTCCAGTGCTTTGAGCTGTGTGGATAAAGCAGGCTGAGAGATGTGCAATGACTCTGCCGCTACAGTGATATTCTGTTCTCTGGCCACAGCCAAAAAGTATTCCAATAAACGGAATTCCATCGAAATCTCCTCCCCGGAAAAACAGGCCAAAACCGTTGCATTTACCTATGCCATGGTGCAGTTGCAACTTCATAAAATTTCCAATGTGCATTTACAATTTCAATGTTGCATTTCGGATTTCAATTAACCTTATTTGCAGAAGAAGGCGCGGCAGTGGTACTTACCGCCCGGCATCCAGAAAAGCTGGACGCTGTTGTGGACGGCATCCGGGCAAAAGGCGGGAAAGCGATCGGCGTGGTAGCTGATGTCTGCTCTACCAACGATACGAAGAGGGTGTTTGAAACCGCCCTGAAGGAATTTGGCGATGTGGATATTCTCATCAATAACGCCGGTATCGGGGAACAGAAGATGATTGATGAAACCGATGATATCTGGATGATGTATGTGATGAACACCAACCTGGGAGGGCCCATGCGCTATATCCGGGAAGCGCTGAAAATTTTCCTGCCCAAAAACGATGGTGTGATCATCAATGTGTCCTCTGTCAACGGCACCCGTCCTTTCTGCGGCGCAACCTACACCTCGACCAAGGGCGCGCTCAATACATTGACAAAAAATGTGGCCATGCGCCTGATTGATACAAACATCCGCTGCAACGCGGTAGCTCCAGGCGCTACGGTTACTCCGGCGCATTTGGCCAATAAAGCGGGCGAACAGCCGGGCGGAGCAGAAATGCTCAAATTCAGCGGCCATTTCGTTTATTTCCCCGGCCCGGAGTGCGACCCGATGGATCAGGCGTATGCCTGCCTGTATTTGGCCAGCAAGATGGGCCGCCATGTAAAAGGGCAGGTATTGCAGGTATGTAACGGGGCGTTCCTTTAATCCATAACGTAATCGGCGACGGTGATTGGTAATGCGGAAGGAACGATCTTGCGGCCAAAAAGGAAATCCGTATGCGTATTCCGTTATGCAAAATTTGAAGGATGCGGGATGTACCGATGATATGGTAGAAAAATTTATGACTCTTCAGGACAGCGATGGGGAAGAACAGCAGCTGAAGCTTCTCTCCGGCCACAGGAAGTATTTGCTGGAGAAGCTCCATCGGGATGAAAGGCGGATCGACTGCCTGGACTATCTCATCTATCAGATGGAGAAAAAGAACGAATAATTGTAGACGAGGAGATTTTCTTATGAAAGTGATTCAGAATCAGACCTTTGACGCAGAGCGTGCCCTTTACGGCAGCCGCGATATTTTGGTAAAGGATTGCTCCTTTGACGGTCCCGCCGATGGCGAAAGCGCCTTTAAGGAGTGCAGCAACGTGCAGGTGGAACACAGTTTCTTCAATCTGCGTTATCCCTTCTGGCATAACCACGGCCTTGTCATCCGTGATTCCGAGATGACGGAACTTTGCCGGGCGGCCCTGTGGTACTCCGACCACATCACCATCGAGAATACGAAACTTCATGGGATCAAGGCCCTGCGTGAGTGTTCGGACATTCTTATACACGGCTGCGATATAATCTCCCCGGAGTTCGGATGGTCGGTCAGGGGTATTGAAATGTAGAACTGCGACGCCGAAAGCGAATACTTCATGATGCGCTCTGCCAACCTGCACTTTCACAATGTGCGGATGAAAGGCAAATACTCCTTCCAGTACATCGAGGATTCCGTGTTCGAAAATTGCACCTTTGACACCAAAGATGCCTTCTGGCACGCAAAAAACATCACCGTGCGCAACAGCATCATCAAGGGTGAATATCTGGCCTGGTACTGTGAGAATGTCACCTTTGAAAACTGCAAAATTACCGGGACGCAGCCCTTGTGCTATTGCAAAGGACTGAAACTCATCCATTGCGAGATGATTGACTGTGACCTGGCCTTTGAGCGAAGCGTTGTGGAAGCCACTATCACCTCACCGGTAGTAAGCATCAAGAACCCGCTCCATGGCAGCCGGATCACGGTTCCGGCTGTGGGTGAGATCATCCGCGATATCGAAGAAGGAACCGGAACCGTGCAAACACAGCAGACGGCCAATACCGCCGGCGTGTGCGCCTAAGCAGATATATGAAAAAAGCCATTTCTTTCCTGTTATGGGTATTGCTCAGCATATCCGTACCGCTGGCCGGCTGCGGGAACCGGGCACCGGTTCCGCATAATACACCGGAGTCGGAAAGCAACGAACCTTCTTCGGATCAGCAGGTGCAGGGACCGTCTGCGCCATCTCCGGAAACGGAAAATACGGGAAATAAATCAAGCGAGGAGGAAACCAGTGCAATGAAGATGATTGTCAATGTAAACGGACAGGATTTTACTGCCACTTTGGAGCGAAACAGTGCCGTGGACGCCCTGGTTCAGATGATGGAGAGCGGCCCCGTCACATTGCAGCTCCGTGATTATGCTAGCTTTGAAAAGGTCGGCCCGCTGGGCCGGAGCCTCCCCGCCAGCGACAGCCAGACCACGACCCATTCCGGGGATATTGTACTGTACCAGAGGAATCAGATCGTCATGTTCTATGGCTCCAACTCCTGGAGCTATACAAGGCTCGGCCATATGGATGACCTCACGGGCTGGGAAGAAGCGCTGGGCGGCGGAGATGTGACCGTAACCTTATCAATAGAGGACAAATAAGAATAAAGATAGTTCCGGTTTACTTTCCGGCCCCCTTTTTACTGCTTTATGGAATACTGCCTGGCCCGAAGGCCCTTTTTCCTGCTATTTTAAAGTCTCCTCATCCAATATTTCCCGGATCTGGGGGATGGTTTTTCCTTGGTTCCGCATCTCCTTGATTCGCGCAATCCGCTCCACCGTCTCCTGACGGGGGTACCGGTTTGTGGAGAAGGGCGGCCAGCGCCACCGTATCCTGGGTCAGCCGGCCATCCTCCAGAATCTCAGCCCGAATGCACTGGACAACCGAATCCACTGCCTCCGAATATGGCACAAACCGGATTTTCTCCCGCAGCCGCCCGCTTTGCTCCCTCCGGGCACAGCCGACCTCCACCAGGGATTCTCCCACCCTCTCCGTAAGCTCCTGAAAATTTCTTCCGGAGAACGTGAAAGCAAAGTTCTCAATAACCTTTTCTTCACCGGCTGTTTTTTCTCTATATACTGGTATACCGGCCGCAGAAACTTCTTCTCCGGAGGCAGCTCTGCCTGAAGGGAAAGCTTCTTGTTGTCCAGCACAGCCACGCCGTCCCTCAACAGCTCCACCACGCCGGCAGCCGCCGGACCACCTGGTAAATGTACCGTTCCATTAACTCCCGCTCTCTGTCACTCATACGTCCTCCTCCAGCAGCAGCCGTTCCATGGCAGCCACCATCTCCTCCCACTGGGCCTTTAGTTTTTGGTAAATTTCCTGGCCGTAGGGGGTTATCTGATAATACTTTCTCGGTTTGGACCCGCCCGTCTCCCAGGCGCTGGCCAACAGGCCCTGTTTCTCCAGCCGGCGCAAAAGCGGGTACAGTGTGTTAGGATCCATGGGAATCCCTTTTTCCTCCAGGCTCTGCACCAGGGCATAGCCATATTTTTTCTCTCCCATCTGGCTGAGAACGCTTAAGGCCAGCGTTCCCCGCCGCAGCTCCATCAGCAGGCTGTCCAGCAAATCCCGTTCTTCACCCACGTTCCGGTCACCTCCTGATGGCATTATACTGTATATCACACAGTATTGTCGATATTAAAATAATTGCTTTTCTTATTCCCGGCAAGATAAATACGCATCGCCAGGCGCGCCACCACAAAAAAACCTCCTGCCGGCTGCCAGCAAGGCTTCACCGTCAGGAGGCTTTTCCGCTCCTCTTTATGCTCTTCTATCTCTTCCGCCGGGGCATCACGTTCAGGGAGCCGCCAGCCAGCTCCTCCAGCGCATCCCCCACGCCCTCATTGTAGGTAGGGTGCGGGCGCATGGCCCGGCGCATCTGCTCGCCGGTAAGGCTGCAGGCAATAGCGGTGCCGAACTCGCCGATCATGTCCGTAGCCCGTGCACACATCATCTGGGCGCCCAGAATCCGGCCGGACTCCTTCTCCGCCACCACCTTGATAAAGCCTCGCTCCTCCCGGGAGATCAGGGATTTTCCGTTGGCGCTCATGGGGAATTTTCCCACCTGCACCGGAATGCCTTCCTTCTTAGCCTCCTCCTCGGTGAGTCCCACAGAGGCGGCCTCCGGATCCGTGTAAAGGCAGGCGGGAACCAGGGACAGATCCACCGTAGGCTCCTTCCCAGCCATCTGCTCCACCGCCGCAATGCCCTGAGCGCTGGCCAGGTGGGCCAGCTGCATACCCCCGATGAGATCGCCGATGGCATAGACCCCTTCCAGGCTGGTGCGGAAGCATTCGTCCACCACCACCCGGCCCCGGTTCAGCTCCGGCACCACACCAGGATCAAAGAGCCCTTCCGAGTTGGCCCGCCGCCCCACGGCGCAGAGCACCAGCTGGGAGGTGACAGAGGCTTCCTTCTCCCCCTCGGCAAAGCGGCAGACCAGGCCGTCCGCCCCCTGCTCTACCCCCTGGACGGAGGCGGAGGTGTGGGTTTCTATGCCTCTTTTTTTCAAAATCAGCTTCAAATTCTGGGAAATCTCCCGGTCCATGTTGGCCACCAGCCGGGGCAGGGCCTCCAGGATGGTCACCTGACAGCCCAGGGCGGAGAAGGCGGAGGCAAACTCCACGCCAATGACGCCGCCGCCGATGATGGTCAAGCTGGAGGGCAGCTCCGTCTGCTGGAACAGGCCGTCGCTGGTGAGCACACCGGGCAGATCCATTCCCGGAATCGGCAGCACCGCCGGGCGGGATCCTGCCGCCAGCAGAATATTCTCCGCCTCATAAACTGCGGTTCCCTCTCCGGAAGCCACGGACACCCGCTTGCCCGGAAGCAGGGTGCCACGGCCGGAAAGCACGGTTACCCCGTTGCCCTTCAGCAGCTGCTCCACCCCCTGGACCAGCTGGTCCACCGTTTCCTGCCGGTACGCCAGCAATTTCCCATAATCGCAGCGCACCTCGGAAGCCAGAATGCCAAACCGCTCTCCCGCCTGGATCTCCCGGAACAGGGAGGCGGCGTGGAGCATAGCCTTGGTGGGGATACAGCCCCGGTTCAGGCAGGTTCCCCCTGCCCGGTCCTCCTCCACCAGCGCCGTGCGCATACCCAGCCGGGCCGCCTGGATGGCCGCCACATAGCCGCCGGGGCCGGCCCCTATGATCATCAAATCAAAATGTATCTCCATGGTTGCTTTTCCTTTCCATGACACGGCCGCGTTTCCATGGTCGGTCTTCCTTTCCATGACACAACCGTGCCGCCACGTTACATCGTCTCGCCTGCCAGCCATGCCTCTATATCCCGCAGCATGGACTTCTCCCCTTCATCCGCCGGCTGGTAAGCTGCCAGGCTTTCGCAGACCTGGCTCCGGCGGTAGGGCACCCCGGCCAGGACCTGGGGCAGCTGCCGGATCATCTCCGTATTCATGGCATCCGAATACACCGCCGCCTCCACAATCATCCCTTCCTGAATCCGCAGCTGCAGCTCCACGCCGCCCCAGGGGAACCGGTGGGAAAGGGACTGCTGGAAATCCAGCGCCTTCCCGTAGAGCCACTCCGGGGAGGCGTACTGTTCCGCCTTCTCCTCCAGAGCGGAAGCGTCCAGCCGTCCCGGCTCCAAGGGCTCTGCCTGCAGGCCGTACACCTGCTCAAAGGCCTTCCGCAGTGCTTCCTTCAGATGCTCCGCCGTCAGTCCCGGCGCCAGATCCACCAGGTTCAGCACCCGGGAGGCCACCGAATCCACCCCTTTGGACTGGAGCTTTTCCCGGGAGGGGACCAGATACCGGCTCAGCTTTTCCACGTCCACCTGAATCATCAGGGTGCCGTGGTGGCAGCAGTGATCCTTCTTCTTATAGAAGGCATTGCCGGAAATCTTGCGCCCTGCCGCCAGAATATCGTTCCGACCGGACTTCTCCGCCTGAATCCCCAGGCCTTCCAGGGCAATCCGCACCACTTCCATCTGCCGCTCCACGGAATAAATCTCCGCGCCGGCCAGGAACGTGAAATTCAGATTCCCCAGGTCATGGAACACGGCGCCGCCGCCGGAGAGGCGGCGGGCCAGACGGCCCCCCTCCTGCTCCAGCAGCTGTACCCGGCACTCCTTCCAGGCATTCTGGTTCCGGCCAATGACCACCGTATTCTGGTTCTGCCACAGGTACAGGATCACCTCATTCTCCCCGCACTCCTGGCACAGCAGCTCCTCCATGGCCAGGTTCCGGTACGGGTCGGTTCCGGCGCCCTCCGCGTAGGTACTTTTTTCGATTTTATCCATTCCTGCCTACTCCGCAAACTGGTGGCGCAGGTGCGGATGACGGGCCGCTGCCACCTCATCCAGCCGGGTCACCGACGTGGTCACCGGCGCCGCATGCAGGCTCTCCGGCTGGCTGTGGGCCGCCTCATACAGCTGATGGAACGCCTCCGCCGCCTGGTCCAGGGTTTCCCGGGACTCGGTCTCCGTGGGCTCCACCATCAGAGCCTCCTCCACAATCAGCGGGAAGTACATGGTGGGCGGATGGATCCCCCAATCCAGAAGGCCCTTGGCAATATCCATGGCGGAAACACCGGTCCCCTTCTTCAGCTGGGACAGGGTCATGACAAACTCGTGCATGCATATAGTGTCATAGGCCATGGGATACCACTGCTTCAGCTGGGCCATCAGGTAGTTGGCGTTGAGCACCGCATTCTGGCTGGCCTCCGGGATCCCCTCTCTTCCCAGGGTCCAGATGTAGGCCAGGGCCTTCACCACCACCAGGAAGTTGCCGTAGAAGCTCTTGACTTCCCCAATGCTGTGCTCCGGCTTCCGGAAGGAGAGGGTCTCCTCCCCCTCCACCAGCATGGAGGGCAGGAACGGGGCCAGCTGCGCCTTGCAGCCCACCGGGCCGCTGCCCGGGCCGCCGCCTCCGTGGGGCGTGGCAAAGGTCTTGTGCAGGTTCAGGTGCACCACGTCAAAGCCCATGTCCCCGGGGCGCACCAGGCCCATCACCGCGTTCAGGTTGGCCCCATCGTAGTAACAGAGGCCGCCGCACTGGTGCACAATCTCCGTAATCTCCAGAATGTTCTTGTCAAAAAGCCCCACCGTGTTGGGGTTGGTCAGCATCAAACCGGCCACATCGTCCCCGGCAGCCTCCCGCAGCTTCTCCAGGTCCACGCAGCCGTCCGGGCCGGAGGGGATGCTCACCACCTGGTAGCCGGCCATGGCCGCGCTGGCCGGGTTGGTCCCGTGGGCCGAATCCGGCACCAAGATCCGGGTACGCTTCTTGTCTCCCCGGCTCTCATGGTAAGCCTTAATCAACAGCAGGCCGGTGAACTCGCCGTGGGCACCCGCCGCCGGCTGGAAGGTCATGTGATCCATGCCGGTGATCTCACACAGCAGCTGCTCCGCCGTCTTCAGCACCTCCAGGCAGCCCTGGACCGTGTGCTCCGGCTGCAGCGGATGGATCTCCGTGAAGCCCGGAAGAGCCGCTGCCGCCTCGTCAATCTTGGGATTATATTTCATGGTACAGGACCCCAGGGGATAGAAACCATCGTTGACCCCGTGGGATTTCTTGGCCAGTTCCGTATAGTGGCGGCTCAGGTCTCCCTCGGACATCTCCGGCAGATGCAGCCGCAGCTCCCGGCGGTCCTCCTGGGCCGGCAGTACCTCCGGCACATCGCAGGGGGGAAGGATCTGGCAGCCTCTTCCAGCCCGGCTCTTCTCAAATATCAGCATGACGCTTCCACCTCCTTCAGAATCTGAACCACCTTGTCCATCTCCTCCTTGGTATTCCGCTCCGTGCAGCACCAGAGGATCCGGTGGTCGTCCAGGGGATACCCGCCCAGAATATCCTGCTTCTCCAGCGCCTCCAGCGCCTTCCCAGAAGAGATCTCCGAAACGGTCACAAACTCATGGAAGAATTCGCCTTTGTTCTCCGTCCGGAAGCCAATGCCATCCAGCTGGGCCGCCAGGTAGTGGGCCTTGGACGCACACTGCACCGCCGCCTCCCGCAGCCCTTCGCTTCCCATGACTGCCAGGTATACCCCGGCTGCCAGGGCACAGAGGGCCTGGTTGGAGCAGATGTTGCTGGATGCCTTCTCCCGGCGGATGTGCTGCTCTCTGGCCTGCAGGGTCAGCACATAGCCCACCTTTCCGTTGTGGTCCGTGGTCTGGCCCACAATCCGGCCGGGTAGTTTGCGCATCATACCCTCCACACAGGCCATAAAGCCCAGGTAAGGGCCGCCGAAGGCCAGAGAAAGACCCAGAGGCTGGCCCTCTCCCACGGCAATATCCGCCCCATACTCCCGGGGGGGTTTCAGAACGCCCAGAGAGATGGGGTTGACGCCCATAACCAGTTTGGCCCCGGCGCCGTGAACCGCCTGGGCAATCTCCGCCGCTGGCTCCAGGTTTCCGTAATAGTTGGGGTGCTGGATGTAGACACCGGCCACCGTGGCGTCCAGATGCTCCCGCAGCCACGCCAGGTCCGTCACGCCGTCCTTCTCCGGAATCACCTCAAACTCCATGCCGTTTCCAAAGCAGTAGGTCCGGATGGTCTTCCGGGCATAGGGGAGGGCCGCCGCAGACACCAGTGCCTTGTTCCGCTTCCGGTCCCGGCACATGGCAATTCCTTCCGCCGCCGCGGAAGCTCCATCGTACACGGAGGCATTGGACACGTCCATGCCGGTGAGATCACAGATCATGGTCTGATACTCAAAGATCGACTGCAGGATTCCCTGGCTCACCTCCGCCTGGTAGGGGGTGTAAGCGGTCACCAGGTTTTCCTTGGAAATCACGCTCTTTACCAGAGCCGGAATATAATGCCGGTAAGCGCCGGCGCCCCGGAAGATGGTAGGGAAAATCTTGTTCTTCCCTGCCATCTGCTCCATTTTCCGGCTGACCTCCAGCTCGGAAAGTCCTTCCGGAATGTTTAACCCATCCCGGATCCGCACCTGCTCCGGGATCTGCGCAAACAGATCATTCATGGAGGAAAGGCCGACGGCTTCCAGCATTTGCCGGCGCTCCTCCTGGGTGTTCGGTACATAGCTTCCCATGAATTTTCTCCGCCTTTCCCTTATTCCTGATTGCTCTCCACAAACGCCTGATACTCCTCCGCCGTCATCAGGTCTTCCTGTCCCGTTACCTCGGTCACCCGGACCAGCCAGGCATCATAAGGGCTCTCATTGATCTTTTCCGGCGCGTCCAGCAACTCCTCGTTGACCTCGCTGACAGTGCCGGACACCGGGGAGTACACATCGGAGACCGCTTTCACCGACTCCACGTCCGCAAAAGCATCCTCCACCGTCACCGGATCCCCCTCCTGGGGCAGGTTCACAAACACCAGATCCCCCAGCTCCGACTGGGCGTAATCCGTCAAACCAATCTCAAAGACACCGTTCTCCTCCCGTACCCACTCATGGGACTTGGTATACTTGCGATCCTCTCTCAGTTCCATAATGTTAACTCCTTTCCAATTCAAATTTATTTTGCTCTCTTATACAGGGGCAGGGGGACGATCTCCGCCGCCACCCGGCGTCCCCGGACGTCCACCTCCACCTGGGTGCCCGGCGCCGTGTACGCCGCATCCAGCAGCGCCATACCTGCCGGATATCCCAGATACGGGCAATGGGTGCCAGAGGTGGTGTGGCCGATCTTCTGGCCGCCCACATACACATCCTGGGCCTCCCGAATGACGCCGCGGCCGGTGACCTTCAGGCCTACCCGCTTCCGTTTGGGCGTTCCCTGGGCTTCCAGGGCAGCCTTGCCAATGAAGTCCGCTTTGTCCATGTGTACAAAGAATCCCAGCCCCGCCTCCAGAGGCGTGATGGTCTCATCCATCTCATCCGCAGGGTATCCCGGGCGCCCAGGCCGCAGGGAATCAGGCCTTCCTCCTTGCCGGTTTCCAAGAGAAGGTCCCACATTTTTTCTGCGTTTTCCGCGGCCAGATACAGCTCCACGCCGTCCTCCCCGGTATAACCGGTCCGGGAGATAATACAGGGAATGCCGCCTGCCTCCGTGTCAAACACCGCATGATAATTTTTCTGGGGAATGTTTTCTTCCGATGTCAGCTTCCGGATGATCTCCAGAGCCCGGGGACCCTGAACCGCCAGCTGGGCGTACTGGTCCGAGACGTCCGTGAACACCACCTGGCCAAACTGGTGCTGCAGCATCCACTGGAAGTCCTTTTCCCGGTTGGAAGCGTTGACCACAATGAAATAGCGGTTGTCCGCCCGCTTGTACACAATCAGGTCATCCACCACGCCGCCGCTTTCCGTGCACATGGGGCTGTACCGGGCCTGACCGTCGGTCATGTTCTGAAAGTCGTTGGTCAGCAGCTGCTGCAGGTTGGCCAATGCGTCCTCCCCCTCGCAGAGGATTTCTCCCATGTGGGAGACGTCAAACAGGCCTGCCTTCTGCCGCACAGCCATGTGCTCCTGGATCACCCCGGTGGGGTACTGCACCGGCAGGTCATACCCTCCAAAAAGCACAATCTTTCCGCCAGCTCTGACATGAGCATCATACAGCGGAGTTTTCTTTCCCATACGCTGTCCTCCTTTCCACTGTTTGCCGTGTTTTTTACGGCATCCAGTATGCGTGAAAATTCAGCCATGCCCAAAAAAATCGGGAGATGAGAATTTTGCATTCACATCTCCCTGTCATTCAGAGCCTCGTCCCAACCCAATTCCTTTGCCTGAGAGTTTCAAGGTTTCCCTCTTGCCCCTTCGGCGCTGCTTGTGCCGTCTGAAACAGCTTCTGCCCGGCGCAGCAGTCTCTCTTGGATTGCTCAACCGATTTAATTTTAGCTGTCTGCATTATAATCAACCAACTATTTTTTGTCAATACTCATGAGCCATTTATTTTTGAAAAATTTTTTTTGGTGCTTTCGCCTTTCTTAGAAATTTATTTCCCGGAAATGGTTTGAAAAAGAAAACCTTTCAGCTGACCTGCGGAATGCCGCAATCCCGGAGCACCTGCAGCAGCGCCTCCACCTCTTGGGGCGCCGGCGGCTCGCAGTCGAAGGCCGCATTTTCCCGTTCCAACTGCTCCTTTTTTCCCTCCCCCAGCTTATGGTAGGGAAGCAGGTTCACCTCCTGGCAGGTGGGCAGCTTTTCCAGGATAAAGGCGGCCATCTGCCGCATATTCTCCTCCGTATCGTTGAACCCGGGGATCAGAGGGACCCGCACCACCACCGGAATCCGCTTCTCCCCGGAAAGCCGGGCCAGGTTCTCCAGGATCCGGGGGTTTTCCACCCCGGTTCCCTCCTTGTGGCGGGCCGGATCCATGTGCTTCACGTCATAGAGGGCCAGGTCCGTGTAAGCCAAAATCTTCTCCAGCTCCTCCCAGGGGCCAAAACCGCAGGTTTCAATGGCTGTGTGGAGCCCGTTTTCCTTACAGAGCCGCAGCACCGCCGCCGCAAAATCCGGCTGGGCCAGCACCTCTCCGCCGGTGAGGGTTACGCCGCCGCCGGAGTTTTCATAGAACAGCTTATCCTGCAGCACATTCTCCAGCACCTCCCCGGCGGTCATGGTGCTGCCGGTGATCTCCCGCAGCTCCGCGGGGCAGGCCAGCACGCAGGCTCCGCAGGCCACACACTCCTGCCGGTCTGTATGGGCTTTGCCCTCCCGGATTTCCACCGCCCCCCTGGGACAGGCCGCCGCACAGGCGCCGCAGCCCACGCAGGAATCCAACCGCACCATCAGCTGAGGGCGCACACTCTGGGATTCCGGGTTCTGGCACCACCGGCAGCGCAGAGGACATCCCTTTAAGAACACGTTGGTGCGGATGCCCGGGCCGTCATGGATGGAATAGTGCTGAATATCAAATACGATTCCCGTCTTTTCTTCCGTCTTCATGGCCAAATCTACCTCCCTTTCCCCTTCACCTTACCACGTTTTTCCCTGCCGGTGCAAGAGCGGGGGAAGAGGGAAAAAATTTGTGGGACACCTGCACATTTCCCGCCGCCGCTTCTGTGCGCCGCGAACAGGCCTTGCGCACAAACATGAATACGTAGCGTCAGGAAAAAGGATCCTCGGCTTCATCTTCCAGTTCAAAAACCTCTTCGTTTACAAGGCCGCGAATAAAGTCCTCAAAACAATCTGCTAAAGGAGTGATTTGATAGTCCCATTCTTGGTCAATATGCACGACTTTCGGTTCTCCGTGGGGACCACACTCCCGGTAATCTAAAAAAATCATATCGTGTCCAGCGCTGGGGCAGTCACAAATCGCTACGCCGATCGCCGGGTACTCCCATTCCTCAATCATAAATTGACTTCCAAACTCTCCACATAACGAATATGTTTTGTCTCTGCCAATACCAAAAATTCCCGTAATCGCTACATGGTCATCCGCCCAACTGGTACGCTGCCCCGTAGGAAAACAGGTATTGACCGGAATACCTCCGTTATGTTGCTTCATCAACCAAATATAAGAGGCTGGTAGCTTGTAGCCTAATTCCTGCTCAACGCTGGCGATCTGTTCATCCGATGGCGGGTCACTGACATATTCTTCTAGCGCATATTCACGGTCTTCCCAAAAATTTGTAAAATCAAATCCATCAAACATTTTCCGCATACCTCCAAATGGTTCATTTTGCCGTTCTGCGGCCATTGTACCATGCGCAAGGACCCATTTCTACCTGTTTTTCTCATTTTGCGGGCCACTGGGAAACGTCCGGCGGCGTCCCCTTGCATCCCGCCTCAAAATCCGCTACAATAGGGGAAAATATGGTGAGCAAGCACGGCAGGCTCACTGCGCCAAAAGAGGGGCGGACGGAACCGCCTTCGGACAGAAAGCAGGAATTTGTATGGAAGATCCAACCTACCTGTGGGAGTGCCTGGCTCCCCATCAACTGCAACAGCATATTTGCCATTCCCACATCCGGACCGAGCTTTTCTTCCCGCTCCCCGGCCCCGGCAGTTCCTGGAAAGCCGGCCGCCTGTATCTGGGGACCTGGGAGAAGGCGGTCTCTGCAGTCTCTGCCTGCCCGCCGGACTGCCCGGTTACCCTTGTGTTGGCAGCCTCCTCCTCCGCATCCACCGGCTTCTTTCAGGGGACCGGCCTGCCCTGTACCGCAGAGGAGACGGCGCTTTTGGATTTTCCTGAGATCAACTGGCTGCTCACAGATCTCTCCCTGCCGGAGCTGCAGGATCTGTGGGCGGAAATCTGCTCCGCCCGCCAATCCTGGAATCAGCTGCTGGCGGAACAGATGGGCGAAGCGCCCGGCCCCCTGGCCATTCTCACCGCCTTCTCCCGTCATACCGGTTCCCATCTGTTCCTCCTCAATGCGGATTACCAGGTAATCTGCGGCTGCCTGGAACTCTTGTTTGAGGATCCAGCCGCCAAAATGCTGCTGGAAGGTTTCCAGCTTCCACCGGAATCCCGTCAGGAATGGGGACTGCCGGATCTCACCGGCTCCCGGGACCAGTACCGGGGGGAGCTTTTCCAGGAGTATTGGTATCTGCAGCGGCTTCCCTCCGCCGGATCCGCCGGGGCGGTCTGGCTGTGGCTGTCCGCCTCCCCTCCTCTGGACGGCCAGGGCCTGCTGCGGCTGCTGGCCCCTTCCCTGGCTGCTGTCCTGCAGCGGGAGGAGGACGGCTCGGTCTGTTCCCAGTTCCTTCAACAACTGCTGGAGCCGCTGATCCCGGACATGCCGGCGCTGCGTCAGCTGGAGCGGAGGCTGCCCTACCCGCTGGAAGGCTTTTTTTCCTGCATTGTCACCGTTTTTTGCCCCAGAGGATTCTGCCCTGCGCCTATTTCCAGTACCGGCTGGAAAAGCTGTTTCCCCGCATGAACCATGGCTTTTTCAGGGGGACGTGGTGCTGCTCCACACCCAGCCCCACCGGCCGGCAGACCAGCTGGATTTCTCCTACCCACAGTTCCAGTCTCTCCTGGAGGAGTTTTCCGCCACCGCTGCCGTCAGCAACCCTACCCGGCACCGGAAGCATCTGCGGACCATGTACCAGATGGCCTGCGACACGCTGCAGCTGGCCCCCACGTTGAAGCAGCCCCGGGACCCTTCCCGGATTTTTCCCCAGGAGGATTACACCACCTTTGAGATCATTGATCTGTGCGTCCGGCAGTTTATCCAGCTGCACCGGCACGGGGATATTGTGTACCTGATCCACCCGGCCATTATCCAGCTCTGCCGGTATGACCAGCAGCACCACTCCAACCTGCGGGACGTGATGTTCTACTACCTGATCTCCGACCGGAGCCTGAACAAAACAGCCAAAAAGATGTATATGCACCGCAATACGGTCCTGAACAAGGTGAACAAAATCCTGGAGATCATCCAGATCCCGCTGGAGGACGGCTTCCTGCAGCACCGGCTGATCCTCTCCTGCCTGATTCTCCAGTATTACGAAAAGGTCATGGGGCGAACCCTGCAGCTGTAAGGGCGGCTTCCTGCGGAAAGGCCCCGGCGCCGGATGACGCCGGGGCCTTTCGCCCGTTCCTATCTTCCAAAATAAGCGTCCAGCCCATCGGCGATTCCCTCCGCCGCGGCCTGCTGGAATTCGCTGGTCCCCAGCAGCTCGTCCTCCTCCGGGTTGCTCATATAGCCCATCTCAATGATGGTGTTGGGAACCTGGCACCAGTTGGTGCCGGTCATGGTGTCCGTCTCCCAGATCCCGGTGTTTTTCACACCGGTGGCCGCACAGTGGCCGTTCAGCACCGCCTCCGTCAGCCGCAGGCACTCATCGTAGATGTCCCCGCAGTACGGGTTATCCTCAGTCTGGCAGATGCCTAAAGCTCCCCGGACCGAGCTGCTGTCCGAGCTGTTGCAGTGGATCCGCACCATGGCGTCCGCGCCGGATTCATTGGCCAGCTGCGCCCGCTCCACGTTGCTCAGCTCCACGTCGTTGGTCTCCCGGCTCATCAGCACGCTGTAACCCCGGGACAGCAGCTCGTCCCGCAGCAGCAGCGCCACCTGCAGGTTGATCCGGTACTCCTCATTGCCGGTGGAGACCCCCTCCGTCCCGCTGGAGACCTTGGCCTTCATCTCCGAGGAGCCGGGGCCGTTGGGCTCCGTGTCCCGCATTTGGTGGCTCTGGTGGCCGGCGTCAATGACCACCAGAATGTCCCCGCCCTCATGGTAAATCCCGGTTCCTCCCTGGTTTTCCACCACCTGGGGCTCCTCCGTGGTCAGGTAGGAGCTGGATACATAGCCTTCCTCTCCGTTCCAGGCAACCCGGCTCCACGCCTCGCTGACGCCGGTACGCTCCAAGGGCAGATTTTTGGAAAGGATGGTGATCACCTCCGCCTCCAGGGACGGCTCCCGCCGCAGGTTCACCCGTGTGGTGGTATAGACCTTCTCCTCCACTTCCTGAAAGGCAGCGGTCTCCTCTTGAGCTTCCGTGCTCCCGGCGGCTTCCGAAGAGAGTTCGTTTTCCAGCACCGAGGGAATCAGGCCCGGCAGCGCCTCCGCGCTTTCCTCGGGCGTTTCCGCCGTGCTCTCCTCTCCGCTCTCCTCCAGGCTCTCCGCCTGGATATCCGTCCCAGTCTCCGTCACTTCCATCTCATCCTGTCCCCGTCCGCAGCCGGCCAGAGACAGCGCCAGCACACCGGCCAGCAGGATTGTTATCCACTTTTTCATTGGCTCCTCACTCCCCACGGACGCCGGCTGCCATGGGAAACAGCAAACACGGCCCCCGCTCTGCAGGATTCCCGCCGGCATCCATTTTTTATCACTATAGCAAATTTCCACGGGAAATTCCACGGCAAAACCGAAAGATTTCCGAAAGATTCCTCTCCGAATCCGCAGCGCTGTGCCTCAGCATATTGTCCCGCCGCCCAGCACCACCCCGTCCCGGTAGAATACCAGGGCCTGTCCGGGGGTGGCGGCCCGCACCGGCTCGTCAAACACGCACTCAGCCCGGTCCTCCCCTACCGTGCGGATGGTCCCGGCGGCCCCCCGGTGGCTGTAGCGGATTTTGGCCGTAACCGGCAGTGGTTCCGGCAGCCCCGGCACCGCCATAAAGTTCAGGTCCCGGCACCGGACCCGGCGGGTGAACAGCTGCTCGTTGGAGCCCAGCACCACCTGGTTGGTCTCCGGACAGAGATTCTGGACGAACATGGGGACGCCAAAGGCAATGCCCAGCCCTTTCCGCTGCCCCACCGTATAGTGGGTCAAGCCCCGGTGGCGGCCCAGCACCCGGCCTTCCGTATCCACAAAGTCCCCCTCCGCCGGCTCCCGGCCCCGCTGACGGCGGATAAACGCGGCATAATCCTGATCCGGAATGAAGCAGATTTCCTGGCTGTCCGGCTTGTGGGCCACCGGCAGCCCCGCCTCCTCCGCCATCCGCCGCACCTCCTCCTTGGGATAACGGCCCAGGGGCATCCGGGTGTGGGCCAGATGCTCCTGGGTCAGCCGGTACAGGGCGTAGGTCTGATCCTTGGCAGCGGAGGCAGCCCGCTCCACCGCATACCGCCCGTTTTCCAGCTGCCGGATCTGGGCGTAGTGGCCGGTTGCAATCCAGTCCGCCCCCCACCGCCGGGCTTCCGCCAGCAGTGCCTCCCATTTGATATATCGGTTGCAGGCAATACAGGGGTTGGGGGTGCGTCCTGCCTCATACTCCCGCATAAAATATTCCACCACCTGCTGCCGGAAGGGCTCCCGGAAGTCCAGGGCCACATGGGGAATCCCCAGGACCTCCGCCACCCGCCGGGCTTCTGAAACCGCAGAAAGGCCACAGGAGCCTTCCTCTGCCCCTGTGGCTTCCTCCTGCCAGGTTTCCATGGTTACGCCGATGACCTGCCAGCCTTCCCGCTGCAGCAGCCAAGCTGCCACGGAGGAGTCCACTCCTCCGGACATGCCGATGACAATTTTTTCTCCCATGTTCCTTCTCCCTTGCCCGCCCCGCCGGGCTAGCACGGCAGGGCCTTTTTCCCCTTTACTCCCAAAAGCTGATCGCTCCGTGCCTTCGGCACTCCCGCGATCGCCGGGAGCTTTCTCTCAATAGTCCTCTTCCTCTTCGTGCTCGCTGATGTCGCTGACGGGCTTTTCCAGCCCGGGGATTTCCATCTGGTGCTTTTCCGCGTAATCCCAGAGGGCGGCGTGGATGGCTTCCTCCGCCAGCAGGGAGCAGTGGACCTTCACCGGCGGCAGCCCGTCCAGGGCGTTCATCACCGCTTTGTTGGTCACCTGCAGGGCCTCGTAGATGCTCTTGCCCTTCACCAGCTCCGTGGCCATGCTGCTGGTGGCCACCGCCGCCCCGCAGCCGAAGGTTTTAAACTTCACATCCCGGATGATCTGGTTCTCGTCCACATCCAGGTAAATCCGCATAATATCGCCGCACTTGGCGTTGCCCACCGTGCCCACGCCGCTGGGGTTCTCCAGCTCTCCCACATTCCGGGGATTCTGGAAATGATCCATTACCTTTTCACTGTACATATCGCTTCCTCCGTATGATTCTACCTTTTTTCCATTACCGTGTAAAGCCTTGCTTTCGGATTTCCCTATAAGCGCTGCTCTCCGTTTCCCCTGTAAGCTTTGCCCGCCGGCTTCCCTTTAATCCCGGGCCGCCGCGTTTTTCACAAAATCCTCGTACAGCGGGGACATTTCCCGCAGCCGCGCCACAATCTTCTTCAGGCATTCCACCACATAGTCCATCTGCTCCCGGGTATTTTCCTCCCCCAAGGTCAGCCGCAGGGAGCCGTGGGCGATCTCATGGGGCAGGCCGATGGCCATGAGCACATGGGACGGATCCAGGGAGCCGGTGGTGCAGGCGGAGCCGCTGGAACCGCAAATGCCCTCCATGTCCAGCATAATCAGCAGAGACTCTCCCTCAATGAACTGGAAGCTGAAGTTGGCGTTTCCCGGCAGCCGGCGTTTCCGGTCCCCGTTGAGGCGGGTAAAGGGGATTTCCTGCAGCACCCGGTCAATGAGATAATCCCGGAGGCCGGTGACCCGCTCCACCGTGGCCTCCCGCTCCGCCATGGCCAGCTCCACCGCTTTTCCCAGCCCCACAATGCCCGGCACGTTTTCCGTCCCGGCCCGGCGCTTCCGCTCCTGGGCACCGCCGTGGATGAATGAGCGGATTTTGACGCCCCGGCGGATATACAGGAAGCCTACGCCCTTGGGGCCGCCAAACTTGTGGGCGCTGGCGCTGAGCATGTCAATATGGCAGCGGTCCACGGAAATATCCAGGTGGGCGAAGGCCTGTACCGCGTCTGTGTGGAGCAGGATCCCCTTCTCCTTGGCAATGGCGCCAATCTCCTCAATGGGCTCCAGGGTCCCGATCTCATTGTTGGCATACATGACGCTGATCAGGATGGTGTCCGGCCGGATGGCCTTCCGCACCGCCTCCGGGGAGACCAGCCCTCTCTCGTCCACATCCAGGTAGGTCACCGCCACGCCCCGCTTTTCCAGGTACTCACAGGTGTGGAGAATGGCGTGGTGCTCAATCTTGGTGGTAATGATATGGCCGCCGCCCTTGCCGTAGGCTTCTGCCGTGGCCTTCAGGGCCCAGTTGTCCGCCTCGCTGCCGCCGGCGGTGAAATAGATCTCCTCCGGCCTGGCCCACAAGGCCCCTGCCACCGTAGCTCGGGCCTGATCCAGAGCCTTCTTGCTCTCCGCCCCCAGCCCGTAGACGGAGGATGCGTTTCCATATTTTTCGGTAAAGTAAGGCAGCATGGCCTCCACCACCTCCGGGCGGGTAGCCGTAGTTGCCGCATGGTCCAAATAGATAATGGGTTTCATAATGGTCCTTCCTTTCCGGCGCTTTGACCTGTTGTATGCTTTATTGTATGAGGAAGGCATCAAAAGGTATTTTGACGCCTGTGACGCACGGATTACTCCGGGATCCCCAGCTGTTCCTTGCTCTGCCTTTTCAGCTCCTCCAGGGAGATGCCGTCCACCGCGGCCTCTATACTCTCCCCGATTTTTTTCCAAACGCCCTTGGCTACACAGGAGGCCTCATTGCCGCAGGATGGCCCCTCCCCCCCCAGGCCCGGGCACTCCACCGGGCACAGGCTTCCCTCCAGGGCCCGCAGGATATCCCCCACGGAAATCTCCGCCGCCGGACGGGCCAGCCGGTATCCCCCTGCCGCCCCCCGGACGCTCTCCACCAGATTGGCCCGTTTCAGCTTTCCGATCAGCTGTTCCAGGTAGCCGTCGGAAATCCCCTGCCGCTCCCCAATGCTATGGGTGGACACCGGGCCGTCCTCCCCGAACACGGCCATGTCCACCATGGCCCGCAGCCCATACCGCCCTTTTGTGGTAATCTTCATAGCGCCTCCAATTCACAGTTTTTTAATCCCTATTATTTTACTATGCTTTCTGCGCCTTAACCATAACACTTTTACGCCCGTATGTCAAGCCATATATTGTATTAATTTTCTTTTCAGGCGGTATCCATGAAACGGCAGGCTCATCCCATCCTCACCGGCGCCCTGATTCTCACGGCCACCGGTCTTGCATCCCGGGTCATCGGCTTTTTTTATCGCATTTATCTCTCCCACCTGATCGGCGCCGAGGGAATGGGCATCTACCAGATGATCTCCCCCGTGTCCGGCGTCTGCTTTGCCCTCTGCTGCGGCGGGGCTGATTCTGGCCTTGGGCATCAACGGCTACTATTACAGGCGGCAGAAGGCCCAGGTCCCTTCCCTCAGCCAGTCGGCGGCCACCGTCTCCCCGCTCCAGGCCCTGCCCTTTATCCTGTTCCCTTCCGCCCTGACCAACTCGGTGTCCGTCATGCTGCTGCCCTCGGTGGCGGAGGCCCAGTCGGTACAGGATACCGGTCGGATTGGCCGCACCACGGAGCTTTCCATCGGCTACAGCCTGTACCTGGGGATCCTCTGCACCGGCGTCTTTGCCTCCTGGGGCAGGAGATGGGGGTACTGTTTTTCCAGAGCGCTGAGGCCGGCAGCTACATTGCCATCCTGGGCTAGCGGTGCGTCTGGCTTTTGTCTTTTTCCTGATCCCCCGCCATGGGATTGTGGCCTGCCTGTGGGGGATGCTGGCCTCGGAGCTGCTGGTGGCCGGCCTGCACCTGCTCACCCTGCACCGGCTGGTGCCCTTTTCCTTCTCCGCCTTCTACCGGATTCTCCGGCCCATGGCGGCCATTACCCTGGCGGTGCTGATCAGCCGCTGCATGCTGCCTCTGGCGGGCATTGCGGGCCTTCTGGCCGGATGTGCTGCCATCGCCGGCTTTTACCTGCTGTTTCTGGCGGTCACCCGGAAGCGTTAATCTTCTTGCAATCTGTCGGGAAATGCGGTAAGATTACCTACAGTCGGTGCGGAAGCTCCCTTGGGGTCTGCCCGCCGCAGGCGGAGGATCCTGCCCGGCAGGATTCTTTTTAGAAAATATTCGGAAAACAGGAAGGGAATCGTATGTTTACCACACAGGATCTGTTTGATCTGGATCACACCCAGGCACGGCCGCTGCTGGCAGGCGCCGTCTATCCCTGGGAGATCCTTGGAAAAATCAAAGAATTTATTTTAACCCTGGGGCCCCAGCTACCCCAGGAGGAATACGAGGAGATTGCCCCCCATGTCTGGGTGGCCCGGGATGCCAAGGTGGCTCCCACCGCCTACTTTGGCGAAGCGGTGATCATTGGACATGAGACGGAGGTGCGCCACTGTGCCTTTGTCCGGGGCAGCGCCCTGGTTGGTGCCGGGGCTGTGGTGGGCAACTCCACAGAGCTGAAGAACGTGATCCTCTTTGACCAGGTGCAGGTGCCCCACTACAACTATGTGGGGGACTCCATTCTGGGCTTCCATGCCCACATGGGGGCCGGCTCCATCACCTCCAACATCAAAGCGGATCAGAAAAACATTGTCATCCACGGGGACGGGGAGGAGGTGGCCACCGGCCTCCGGAAGATGGGCACCATGCTGGGCGACTGGGCGGACGTGGGCTGCAATTCCGTGCTGAACCCCGGCTCCATCATTGGCCCCCGGTCCCGGATTTATCCCCTTTCCATGGTCCGGGGCGTTGTGCCGGCGGACACCATCTACAAAAAGGCCGGGGAGCTGGCCCGGATCCGGAGAGAGGAGGATACCCCCGATGCCCATTAAAATCCAAAACGACCTGCCCGCACGGGCAGAGCTGGAGCGGGAGAACATCTTTGTCATGGACGAGACCCGGGCCCTGTCCCAGGATATCCGTCCCCTGCAGATCCTGATCCTGAACCTGATGCCCATCAAGCAGGACACGGAGACCCAGCTGTTCCGGGCCTTCTCCAACACGCCGCTGCAGGTGGACATCACCCTGATGCACACCTCCAGCCATCAGTCCAAGAACACCTCCTCCGTCCACCTGAACAAATTCTATGTGACGTTCCCGGAGATGCAGGACAAGATGTTTGACGGCATGATCATCACCGGCGCCCCGGTGGAGATGATGGCCTTTGAGGAGGTGGACTACTGGCCGGAGCTGTGCCAGATCATGGAGTGGACCAAGACCCATGTCACCTCCACCATCCACGTGTGCTGGGGGGCCCAGGCCGGCCTGTACTATCACTACGGCCTGCAGAAAACCCTGCTGCCCAAAAAGCTTTCCGGCGTCTACAAGCACCACCTGCTGACCCGGGAGATGCCGCTGACCCGGGGCTTTGACGACTTCTTCAAGGTGCCTCACTCCCGGAACACCACGGTGTCCCTGGAGGAAATCCAGAAGGTGCCGGATCTGGTGGTCCTGGCCAAATCCTACGAGGCCGGCGCCTACCTGATCCAGAACAAGAGCGGTACCCAGATCTTTGTCATGGGGCACCCGGAGTACGATCGGATGACCCTGGACAAGGAATACCGCCGGGATGTGGCGGCCGGGCTGAACCCGGAGGTCCCGGAGAACTACTATCCGGAGGGGAACCCGGAGAACACCCCGTCCCTGACCTGGCGGCTCCACGCCAACGCCCTGTACACCAACTGGCTCAACTACTATGTATACCAGGTGACGCCCTACGATCTGTATGGAACGCCCTTCCCTGCGGAGGCGGGAAAGCAGTAAGCGGCGGCGTTCCCCTTCCCAAAACAACCGCAAGGTTTCCTGCGTTCCGGCAGCAAATACGGGCCGGCTCCTGACAAGAGCCGGCCCGCATTTTCGCTGCCAAAGGATTCCCTATGCGCAAACGCAGG
>CAZSAF010000002.1:0-38873 GCA_964604605.1 uncultured Lachnospiraceae bacterium | reverse complement strand
AGGACTTCCTGGACGAGAGGTTATTCCGATTTATTGGCCAGGAGTTGGGGATGACTGGGCTGGAAACGAAGCTCCGGAAATGGACGGGGCAGGCAGACCTGTCGGAACTGCTCCTGGTGATTTTGCAGGATATCCATTATTATAGCAGCGCGGAGCTGTTCGCCTTTAAGGAGCAGCTGGAACGGCTGGCCAAGTCCAGCACCGCGGAGAAGATGAAGGCCAAGGCCGATTATCTGTTCTCCATGCGCCAGTATTATGGGGCGTTGCGTCTGTATGATCGGATTTTCACACTGCGCAGTGATGAACTCATGAGCGAGGGGTTCCGGGGGAACGTCTGGTTCAACAAGGGTTCGGCGCTGGCTGGGATTTTTTCGTTTGACCAGGCAGCGGAATGTTATCAGAAGGCTTACCAGCTGCTGCAGAGCGAGGAGCCGCTGCGGAAGCTGTGGGAGCTGCATTTTCTGGATGAGCTGGTGGATATTCCGGCGGAGCTTCAAGAGAAGGTGCCGGCGGAAACCCAGTATCTCTGGAAAACCGAGTGGGAAAAAAAGCAAAAAAGAGCCCGCTTTGCGGGGGCAGCAGCGGAGGTGGACGCCCTTCGGGAGAAGGACCACGTCCGTCAGGCGGAAGGCCTGGCCGCCCTGGTCCGCAGGTGGAAATCGGAATATCAGAGGAGTCAGGGATGAACAACAAGAATATATTTTTCATAGGATTCATGGGCAGCGGAAAGACCACCGTCTCGGCGGCTTTCGGCAGGACCTACAACCGGCCGGTGATTGAGCTGGACGATGAGATTGTGTCCCGGGAGGGGCGCACCATCAGCCAGATGTTTGCGGAGTCCGGCGAGGAGTATTTCCGGGACTGGGAAAGTCGGATGCTCCGGGAGATCACCGCGGGTAACGGCACCATTGTTTCCTGCGGCGGCGGGATTGTCATCCGGGAGGAGAATATCCGGGTCATGAAGCAGAATGGCTTTATTGTTCTGTTGAAGGCAACGCCGGAGACCACTCTGGACCGGGTAAAGAATGATCAGACCCGGCCGATCCTGAACGGCCACATGAATGTGGAATATATTGAGCAGTTGATGAACAAGCGAGCCCACGCCTATCAGGAGGCAGCGGACGTGGTGGTGGTTACAGACGGCAAGAGTGTGGATCAGGTAGTGAGGGATGTCTATGAAAGTATCCATCGGGCAGGACAGCCATCGGTTTGATGAAGTGAGAGGAGCGGAGGGCTGCCTTCTGGGCGGCGTCCGCTTTGAGGGAGTACCTCCGTTTCAGGCCAACAGCGACGGGGACGTGGTGCTCCACGCCGTGACCAACGCTGTCTCCGGCATTACCGGCCGGAACATCCTGGGACCGGTGGCGGACAAAATGTGCCGGGAGGGAATCCGGGACAGCCGGGAATACCTGGCGGTGGCCCTAGAGGACCTGCGGCGGCAGGGATACCGGATCAGCCATCTCTCGGTGTCCATTGAGGGCAGCCGGCCCAAGATTACCCCCCAGGTGGAATCCATGAAGCGCTCCCTGGGAGAGCTTCTGCAGATGCCGCCGGAGTGGATCGGCATCACCGCTACAACCGGGGAAGGCCTGACGGACTTTGGCCGCGGCCTGGGTGTCAGCGTATTCTGTGTCCTGACGGTGGAATCCCTGCCGGAGGGCGCTTTGCGGGTGGAATAAGGAGGCAGCCATGAAGGTAGAAGCAAGAGGAAAAATCAATCTGACCCTGAACGTGCTGGGTCGCCGGGAGGACGGTTATCACAATCTGGAGCTGATTTTCCAGCCCATCTCCTTGTGTGACCTGCTGACAGTGGAGAAACGGGCGGAGGCAGGCCTGGAATTCACCTGCTCCGTCAAGGAGCTGGAAAATGAGGACAATCTGGTGTACCGCACCTACGAACGGCTTCTGGAGCACTATCCGGGTATCGGCGGACTGCGGGTACATCTGGAAAAGCGGATCCCCTACGGCTCCGGGCTGGGCGGCGGCAGCGCGGATGTGGCGGCGCTGATCCGGGCGGTCAACGAGATGTTCGGCCTGCAGCTGGGCCGCCGGGAGATGATGCAGCTGGGAGCCGGCCTGGGGGCGGATGTGCCCGCCTGCCTGCTGTCCCGGGCTGCCCTGGGCACCGGCATTGGGGATCAGCTGACCCTGATTGACACGGAGATGGAATATCCTCTGCTTCTTCTGCAGCCGGAGGAGCCCTTCAGCACGGCGGAAATGTACCGGAAGCTGGATGCGGCCTCCAACCTCTCCCAGGAATTCCTCTCTGCCCGGGTGCAGAGGGGGCTGGAGAGCGGCAACCTTTCGGAGATCTGCGAGAACCTCTACAATGTGTTTGAGGAGGTGGTGCCGGACCGGGAGCAGCTGGCAGAGCTGAAGGCCCTGCTGGTGGAGTACGGCGCCTCTGCCAGCCTGATGACCGGCTCCGGATCCTGCGTGTATGGCATCTTCAAAGACCCGGCCATGCGGGACCGGGCTTATGAGGAGCTGAAGAAGGAATACCAGGTGTACGCCTGCCGGGCGGTTAACCGATGATCCGGCTGGTGGCCCTGGATTTGGACGGCACGGCTCTGCACAGCAGCGGGGAGTTTTCTCCCCGGACCCGCCGGGCCCTGGAGCAGGCAGTGGCCCGGGGCGTTCACGTGGTGGTGGCCAGCGGCCGCCCTTTCCGTTCTCTGCCGGACTGCCTGTGGCAGGTGAAAGGGCTGGAGTATGCGGTCTGGTCCAACGGAGCGGCGGTGAGCCGCCTGAAGGATGGTGTCTGCCTGCATCGGAACTGTCTGCCGCCGGAGCAGGTACTGGCTGTGCTGGAATTGCTGGAGCCGTACCCTCTGGCCCTGGAGGGGGCGGTGGACGGTATCGCCTACGCGGCGCAGGCCTACGTGGAAGACCCGGTGGCCTTCGGATCTCCGGCTGCTGCTGTAACCTACATCCGACGCACCCGGCAGTCGGTGCCGGACATTCGGAGCTTTCTGCGGGAAAACCGGGAAGGGTTGGAGGCGGTGGACCTGGTGGTGCCGGATCCGGCCCTGAAGGAGAAGCTGCGGGCACAGCTGGAAGGGATGGGCGGCCTGTATGTCACTTCCTCGGTGCCCCACCTTTTGGAACTGGCCAGCTGGGAGGCGGGAAAGGCCTCGGCCCTGGCCTGGCTGGCAGAGCAGCTTTCCATTGGGCAGGAGGAGATTATGGCCTTCGGCAACGCGGAAAACGACCGGGATATGATCCGGTTTGCCGGTGTGGGCGTGGCGGTGGCGGACAGCCCGGACAGCCTGCGGCAGGCAGCGGATCTGGTGACGGCGGCCCACGACCAGGACGGTGTGGCCCAGACCCTGGAACAGTGGATGCAGGAAGGCAGAATGTGAGGAAAGTACATGGGAAAAGAAGCAAAGACCAACGCCATGCGGCTGTTGGAAAAGCATAAAGTGGAGTATCGGTCGTATACCTACGAGTGCACGGAGTTTACCGACGGGATCGACCTGGCCGACCGCCTGGGCCTGCCCCACCAGCTGGTGTACAAGACCCTGGTGACCGTGGGCAAGAGCAAGGAACACTATGTGTTTGTGATCCCCATTGAGGCGGAGCTGGATCTGAAAAAGGCGGCCAAGGCGGCGGGGGAAAAGTCCATTGAGATGCTGCCTCTGAAGGAGCTGATGCCTCTCACCGGCTACGTCCGGGGCGGCTGCACCTGCATTGGCATGAAAAAACAGTTCCCCACCATCCTGGACTGCTCGGCGGAGCAGCTGGAAAAGATGGTAGTCAGCGGCGGCCGGCTGGGCCTGCAGCTGGAACTGGCGCCGGCGGACCTGATCCGGGTGGCCCGGGCCAAAACCGCGGACGTGACGGCTGGGAACGAGTAGAGGAAGCACCCTGCGGGTGTACCTGTATGCCGTGAGATACACGGCAGAATTGAGGAAAGGGGGAGGCGGAATGTTCTGTAAGATGTGCGGTGCCAAGGTTCCGGACGGCGGCCAGTTTTGCCCGGTCTGCGGGGCGCCGGTACCAACGGCCAACGCCGGGCCGCAGCCGCCGGAAAATCCGGAACGGCGGGTGGAGAAGCATTCCCGGCAGGAAGAAAAGCCCCGGCAGGAGAAGCCGTCCAAGAGCCAGCGGAGGAGCCTGGGCTGGCTCATTGCCCTGCTTTCGGTGGTGCTGGTGCTGGGGGCGGCGTCCTTAGCCGGATCCCTGGTGCTGTACCTGCAGGGGGAGGACGGCGGCCGCTCCAGCGTAACGGTACCGGCCTCGGAACTGGACCGGGAGGCATACCGGCAGCAGCTGGGCCTGGAGGAATCCACCCAGGCGGAGGCTTCGGCGGAGAGCCTGGAGCCGGGGAGCTTTGCGGTGCCGGATCCGTCACTGGCCACCTCCAGCGCGGCGGCTACCACGGCAGCTGCCGCAGGCGAGTATATCTTTCCGGATAGCAACACCCGCTATCTGACCCGGGCGGAGGTGGAGGTGCTGGATGACCAGCAGCTGCGCCTGGCCCGGAACGAGATTTTTGCCCGTCTGGGACGGACCTTTGCGGATCAGGAGCTGCAGGCCTACTTTGACAGCAAGAGCTGGTATGTGGGCCGCTACACCCCGGAGGAGTTTGACGCCATGGGAGACAGCGTTCTGAACCAGTATGAGATGGCCAATTCCCAGCTGATCACCGAGGTGGAAGAAGCCAGAAGACAGCAGTAGAGGAGGGGCGGACGGATGTTTTGTAAAAATTGTGGCGTGCCCCTGAACGAGGGGGCAAAATTTTGCCGAAACTGTGGCACGCCGGTGACGCAGCCACAGCCGGTTCCGGAGCTCAGGCGGTCGGAAGAACAGGAACCCGGGCAGCGGCCGCGGGAAGAGGAGATCCGGCATCCAAGGACAGAACAAGAAGAGCGGCGGCGGAGGGCTGGACAGGATCGCCCGCATCGGAGTGCCGGGTACCCGGAAACGGAGCTTCCCAAAGGCAAAAAATCGGGAAAGAAAAAAGACAGACCGGAAAACGATCCACCGAAAAAGGAAAAACGCCGGTTCCGGGGCGGCCAGATTGCAGCCTGCCTGATTCTGCTGGTGCTGGCTGCCGGATGTATTACCGGCACCGTACTGGTGACCCGGCGGCTGGCCAATCCGGAGCGGGCCGCCCAGCATTTTCTGGACGCGGTGCTGGCCGGGGATGTGGATACTGCCTACGGAATGCTGGACTTTACGGATGTGGATGCGGAGACCCAGGCCATTTTGACCGAGGAGGTTTTTGCCCAGCTGCTTCCCTCCCAGGAAGAGCTGGACCAGGATCTTACCGGCCAGGTGGAGGCGCTGAGCCGCTCCCAGCAGCGGAACCTGGACAGCGCTTATGAGGAGGATACGGATCACCGTCACCTTTCTCTGGTCTGGAGCGCGGCGGGCAGTCGGTCGGAGACGGACTGGCAGGTGACGCTGGTGCGCCAGGAGGAAAAGCAATGGCTGCTCTTCCCGGTGTGGAAGGTGGCGGCGGTGGATCTGCCCACGGAGGAGCTGGAAATCCATGTGCCGGCGGGGGCCGAGGCAACCCTCAATGGCCAGCCGCTGCCGGAAAGCTGGAACCGCGGGGTGGATGAAAACGGCGGTACCCGGTATCAGGGGCAGGTGTGGGATGCCTTCTACGATCTGGAGGCCTCCCTGACAGGGTTTGCCAACTACCGGGATGCGGTGGAGGCCGGGGATACGGTGGAGATTTCCTTCCAGCAGCTGGAGGAGGAGGAGCGGCGGGAGCTGCTCAGCCGTTCCGGCGGCTATATGGAAGAGATTCTTACCGCTGCGTCCCAGGGGACTTCCTCGGAGACCATTTCGGAGATTACCGCCAACGGAGCGGATTACGATTATAGCCAGGATCTGGCGTCTTTGCAGGCTGTGTTCAACCCGGGAGACGGCAGCGGTATTCAGGGAATGGTGGTCTCCGGGCTGGAGGGCTCGGTGACGGTATATCAGGAGGGCGAGGAGATCTGGGCGCAGGTAGACCTGGACTCCCAGGCCAGCTTCCAGCTGCTGTCCCCCACCACAGATCCCCTGACCGGGGCGGTGACCTATACCACTCAGCCGGTGGTGGAGGATATGTCGGCCATCTTTTCCTACCAATATCAAGATGGCCAGTGGAAGCTGATGGAAATGTATTTCTGAGAATAAAGAAAGGGAGACGCCGCCTGGCGTCTGTTCCATAAAAATTCCCGCCCCAGGGCGGGCGCAAAGGAGGCACATCATGGCATTTTTTGACAAAATCGGAGAGACCATCTCCAGCAAAAGCAAGGGCGTTGCCCAGAAGGCCAAGGACATGGCTGAGGTTTCGGATCTGAATAAGCAGATTAACCAGTGCAATCAGAAGATCAACGACTCCTACATGGAGATCGGTTACTATTATTATCAGGCCCACAAGGATGACGGGGATGATCCCTTTGCCGCCCAGTGTGCCAACATCCGCCAGGCCATGGAGCAGGCCGATGCCCTGCGCAGCCAGATTCAGATGATTAAGGGCGTAAAGGTGTGCCCCAACTGCCATGCGGAGATTCCCCGGGACAGCCAGTTTTGCGGATACTGCGGATACCGGCTGGGAACGCCGGCCCCGCAGCAGGTGCAGCAGCCTTACGCGCAGCGGCCCCAGCAGCCTCAACCGCCTTATGATCAGCAGCCTCAACAGCCGCAGCCAGTGCCGGAGAGCTACAGCTACAGCCAGTCCCAGCCAGTGCCGGAGGTAACCCCGGAGGCGGCGCCGCAGCCAGTGCCGGAGAGCTATGGATACGGCCAGCCTCAGCCTATGCCGGAGGCAGCCTCGGAGGCAGCGCCGCAGCCTGCGCCGGAGAGCTACGGGTACGGCCAGCCTCAGCCTATGCCGGAGGCAGCCTCGGAGGCAGTGCCGCAGCCTGCGCCGGAGAGCTACGGGTACAGCCAGCCCCAGCCTGCACCGGAGGCCTATTCATACAGCCAGCCTCAGTCCCTTACCTGCCCGGGATGCGGCAGCCCGGTGGCGGAGGATGACGTGTTCTGCGCAGAGTGCGGCCGGAAACTGAAATAATCAATCGTTTGGATGCCAGGGGGCGAAGCGGCGGAACCGCTCCGCCCCCTGTGAACGTAAACCCCATGGAAGGAATCACAGGAGGGCAGAAACAGGATGTTTCAGGAAAAACGGGTGACGGCGGTTCTCCTGGCCGGTGGCAGCGGAAGCCGCTTTGGAGGCAGCCGGAACAAGGTATATGTGCCGGTTTACGGAAAACCGCTGCTGGAATACAGCCGGCAGGTGTTGGATGAGAGTCCTCTGGTGGATGATCTGATTCTGGTGAGCCGGCCGGAGGATGCGGAGGAAATCCGGGATTTGGCGGCCCACTGCCGGAAGCCGGTGCAGCTGATTGCAGGGGGCGCCACCCGGCAGGAGTCGGTGTACCATGCCCTGACGGCGGACTGCGGGGAGATTGTGCTGATCCAGGACGGGGCGCGGCCTATGCTGAAGCTCCGATACGTGCAGGAGTGTGTGGAAACCATGGCCCTTTGCCCCGGCGCCACCGTGGCGGTGCGCTCCAAGGATACCATTAAGCTGGCGGAAGCAGACGGCATGGTGCGCTGTACCACCCGGCGGACGGATACCTGGCTGATTCAGACGCCCCAGTGCTTTCACCGGGACGTTTTGCTGGAGGGGCATCGGCAGGCGGGGGCCGACCCGGAAATCACCGATGACTGCATGCTGCTGGAGCGGATGGGCCAGCCGGTGAAGCTGGTGGAGGGAGACTATACCAATATCAAGGTGACCACTGCCGAGGATCTGATTCTAGCGGAGAGCTTTCTGCGGAAAGCCGGGGCAGACCCGGAAAGCCGGGCGGCTGGCGGGGCAGAAGGCAGCGTTTCACCGGAACATTGAGAAGGGAGCAATATGGCAAAGAGCAAGGCGACCGTGTTTTTCTGCAAGGAATGCGGTTATGAATCAAGCAAATGGATGGGCCAGTGCCCGGCCTGCAAGACCTGGAATTCCTTTGTGGAAGTGCCAACGGCGGGGAAGGGGGCGGTGTCGGGCAAAAGTGGCGCGGTGGCCCGGGAGAGCGCGGAGCCCTGTACCCTGGACCAGGTGCCGGCGGAGCAGGAAGCGCGGATTCCCACGGGCTTTGGGGAGCTGGACAATGTGCTGGGCGGAGGCCTGGTGCCTGCCTCCCTCCTCCTGGTGGGTGGTGACCCAGGGATCGGCAAGTCCACGCTGCTGCTACAGGTTTGCCGGAATCTGGCGGCGGATGGCCGCCATGTCCTTTATATCTCCGGGGAGGAATCCCTGCGGCAGATCCGGCTGCGGGCCAACCGGATCGGCGCCATCACCGGGAATCTGCGTTTCTTATGTGAAACAAACCTGGACACGGTGGCCCATGTGTTGGAAAAATACCGGCCGGAGGTGGTGGTGATTGACTCCATCCAGACCATGTACCGGGAGGATGCCTCCGGTGCGCCGGGAAGCGTGGGGCAGGTGCGGGAGTCCACCAATGTGCTGCTGCAGCTGGCCAAGGGCCTGGGCATCACCATCTTTATTGTGGGCCATGTGACCAAGGAGGGGACGGTGGCCGGGCCCCGGATGCTGGAGCACATGGTGGACACGGTTCTCTACTTTGAAGGGGAGCGAAGCGCCTCCTACCGGATTCTCCGAGGGGTTAAAAACCGTTTTGGCTCCACCAACGAGATTGGCGTCTTTGAGATGGCGGAGAAGGGGCTGCGGGAGGTGAAGAACCCTTCGGAGTTTCTGCTGAGCGGTCGTCCGGAGGGCGCTTCCGGGTCCGTGGTGGCCTGTGCCATGGAGGGAACCCGCCCGATCCTGCTGGAGATCCAGGCCCTGGTCTGCCGGACCAACTTCGGCATGCCCCGGCGCACCGCTGCGGGTACGGACTACAACCGGGTCAACCTGCTGATGGCGGTGCTGGAAAAGCGGCTGGGCCTGCGGTTGTCCGAGTGCGACGCCTATGTGAACATTGCCGGCGGTATGCGTATCTCCGAGCCTTCTCTGGATCTGGGGATTGTGACGGCGCTGGTGTCCAGCCACCAGGACCAGCCGGTTGATGATTCCCTGCTGGTGTTTGGGGAGGTGGGGCTCTCCGGAGAGGTGCGGGCGGTGAGCATGGCCGAGCAGCGGGTGGCCGAGGCGGTGAAGCTGGGCTTTGAGACCTGCGTACTGCCTCAGAGCAACCGGGCCGCCATCAAGAAAGGCTATCCGGTGCGCCTGATTGGCGTCCGGAACGTGCAGGAGGCCATGGCGGTCCTGGCGGGAGGCGCCGGGCGGAAAGGCAGCGCAGCCGATGGGAAAGTGTAAAATATAAGCGAAAAATTCTTGACAGACCTGTCGGATTATGATATAAATATAAGGCAGGTCTTTTTAGGGGCATAGTTCAATGGCAGAACAGCGGTCTCCAAAACCGTCGATGTGAGTTCGACTCTTACTGCCCCTGCTGTTTATCCCTCGCGGGTTGTCCGCGGGGGTTTTTATATGCAGTGCATCGGGCAGAGCTGTTTCTTAATGGCGAAAGCGGGAGAAAGAGCCTTACATCGGCCGCAGCAGCTCCAGGAATTCCTTCTCTGTCAAAATCTGAATGGAGCAGCCCTGGGCGTTGAGCTCCCGGGACTTCCGCTCCTTGGTAGACATCCCATCCTCCCCGGCAAATTTGGGGTCCGGCGCTCCCACCACCAGAATCTGAGTCTTCCGGGAAACGCTGGATTTGATCACGCCGCCGGCGTTGACCACCAGCTGCATGGCCTCCTCCCGGTCCAGGGACAGCAGGTCCCCGGTGAACACCACGTTTTTTTGATACAGCGGGTGGTGAGGGTCAAAGTCCTGGGTGTCTGGGGTGATGTCGGAGATGCGCACCGAGGAAAAATGGTGCCGGCGGCTGTCCGGCTCCCGGGAGAAGGACTGGAACGGCGTCAGCTCCCGGAAACGGTGGGCCCGCAGCTGAGGATAGGCTTTCCGGTAGGCGGCCAGGTCCGGGCAGGCGGAGACCCGCAGGCAGGCCAGCACAATCCGGGCGCAAGTGACCGCGTCATCCAGCGCCTGGTGATGGCAGCCCGGGTCAACGTGGAAGAAGCGGGCGCACTCGGTGAGAGAGTAGCCCCGGGTGTGTTTAATGGCCGACGCAATGCGGATGCTGTCCAGGTAGGAAAAGTCGGGAAGGGACAGCTGATAGGTATCCCCGCAGTCCCGGAGGACGGAAAGGTCAAAGCGCACGTTGTGGGCGATCACCCAACCGGCCTGCTCAAAGAAGGGGGCCAGCTTTTCCCATACCGTCGGAAAAGGCTCCGCCTCCCGCACATTCTCCCAGGTAAGTCCGTGGATGCGGATATTCTCCGGCGCAAAAACCGGGGTGGGCGGTTGAATCAGATGGTATGCCGTCTCCACAATCTCTCCTTGGCGGATCGCAGCCAGGCCAATGGAACAGGCGCTGTTCAGGTGCCGGTTGGCCGTCTCAAAATCTATGGCAATAAAATCGTACATAATCATTTCTCTCCTTCTTCGAGGCATCCAGGTGTCCCCAAGGGGGTTCCTGTCGATTATACTCCAAGAGGCGGTCCTCTTTCAACTCCTTTTTGAACACATGCTGAGCAGTTTGGAAACATAAATGTCAAAATAAAAAAGACGGAAAACAAGAATAGATTGCAATGAAAGTGGAAAAGTGATAAGATTTAGATGCAAATAAAGAAAAACATACGGAAAGGAAGTGACCGCATGATCAAACGACCGATTCAACTTTCATGCAGAAAAAATCCCAGCGTGATCATCCGCGCAATCCCCGGACACTTTGCCACCACCCACGCCCACACCAACTATTACATGGACATCACGGAGCCGAAGTTGAGCCATGAGATGGGCCGGGAGGCGGCGATCACCCTGTCCCAAGATTATGCCTACACCCAGGTGGTGGACACCATCGCAGCGCTGGACGGCAGTGAGCTGATCAGTGCGTTTCTGGCCCGGCACCTGACCCGGGATGAAATCGCCATGCTCAACGGGAAGAAGAACATTTATGTAGTTCCCCCGGAGAACAACTCGTCCGGCCAGCTGATCTTCCGGGACAACACCCAGCCCATGATCCGGGATAAGTATGTGCTGATTATGATCGACGCCATTGTATCCGGCCAGTCGGTGCGGCGGGCTATGGAGTGCATTACTTACTACGGCGGAAAGATTGCCGGCATTGCGGCCATCTTCTCCACTTACGATGAGCTGGACGGCATTCGGATCTCCCATCTGTTTGGCAAGTACGACTTGCCGGATTACCAGGTGGCGGACCACCACGACTGCCCGCTGTGCAAAGCCGGCGTGCGGCTGGACGGGCTGGCAAACTGTTATGGGTATTCGGTACTGTAGGGGCTGGTGCAGGAGAGGCACTGCGGATAAAGAAGGACGTAATTGATATTGGTTTTTGAGGCTTCCGCCCGGGCGGGAGCCTTTTTCCGTTTTCAACACGAAAATATCCACTTTTTTGAAAAGTTTGATAAGTGTACTTCTCCCAGCTGGATTTCTATAATGAATACAGATGGATGAGCGCCGTGCCTTTCACCAAAATGGGGAGGTAGGCAGACAAACATAGAAGGAGGAGTACCGATATGGAACAGCAGCGCACCATGACACCGCGGATCCGGAAGCTGTATGAGATTGTCCGGACCCCTAAAATTGCCTTCAGCGTGGAGAAGGCATCCCTGTTTACCGAGGCTTTTCAAATGTATGAAGGGGAACCGGATATTATCCGCGTTGCCAAAGCCCAGGCATACATGATGGAGCATATTCCCATTTTCATTCTGGAAGGGGATCTGATTGCCGGTGCTCCGGCCAGCAAGCCCATGGCGGTGGAGGCGGATTTCTGGACCAAGGGAACCTGGCAGAAGGAGGGCATAGAGGCTCTGCGGGGGGAGGAGTATTCCATCACCGATGAGCAGGCGGCCAAGATGTATGAGCTGACTGAGTACTGGCACAAGCTGATTCCGGAGTACAAGTTGTACGACCTGTACGATGAGGAAATGTGGACCTGGAAACACAGCGGTTTTCTGCTTCCAGCCAACAAGACCCTGGAGGAGGCGGCCGGTATGGGATACGCTTGTAATGGCATGGCCATTATGCCGGAGGCAGACAGCTACCAGATTGACCATGCTTATGTGCTGGCCACCGGCCTGGAGAAGAAAATCCAGGAGGCAAAGGAAGAACTGGCACGGATGAACAGCCTTTCCATCCGAACGCAGGAGGACATGGAAAAGGTGTATGTGCTCCGGGCGATGATTATTATAGACGAGGCGGTAATCCGCTGGGCCAACCGGTATGCGGATCTGGCGGAAGAGCAGGCGGCGGCCTGCGGGGATCCACAGAGACGTCAGGAGCTGCTGGAGATGGCCGCATCCTGCCGCCGGGTGCCGGCCAAGCCGGCGGAGACCTTCCGGGATGCGTTCCAGTTCCTGTACTTCCTGTTTCTCATGTGTTCCTGCCAGACCACCACGCCTTTGGGCCGCCTGGATCAGGTGTTGTATCCTTATTATGAGAAGGATAAAGAAGCAGGACGGATTGACGATGAGATGGTACTGGAGTTCATGCAGTGCTACCGGCTGAAGATTATGCAGATGAAGAACACCTCCGGCGGGGACAGCCGCCTGAAATGGTCCGGCCAGGCTCGGTGGAACGGTGTAACCCTGGGCGGCGTAGACGAGGAGGGAAACGATGCCACCAATGAACTGACCTATCTGTTTATTGAAGCGGCCTACCGCTGCCGTACGCCGCACCACACCCTGCATCTGCGGGTTCATGAGAATACGCCGCTGCCGCTGTTGCTGAAGGCCCTGGAGCTGGTTCGGACCGGTATCGGCATGCCGGCATTCAACAGTGACCCCTGCTATATCCAGAATTTCCTGGACAAAGGGGTGCCGCTTAAGGTGGCCCGGAATTATATGGTGATGGGCTGTGTGGATCCCACTGTGCCCGAGGGCTTTGGCCACGTGTACTCCATGGTGGTGACAGCCCTGGCCTTTGACACCTTCCTCCACAATGGCTACAGCAAACAGCTGGATATGCAGATTGGGCCCCAAACCGGCGATGTGCGGGAGATGAAGAGCTATACCGAGTTTGTGGAAAAGATGATCCAGCATATACGCTACTACTTTGAATACTTTGCCCAGGACATGGAGCTGCGGTATCTGACGGGCAAAGATTTTCTGCAGGATCCCTTCCCAGTATCCGTGTTCCACGACAGTGCTAAGATTGGGAAACCGGGCAAGAAGTGGCCGCTGCCCTACAAGCTGGGGCCTACCATGAACATTGGTGTGGGCACCATCAACGTATGTGACTCGGTGACAGTGATCAAAAAGCTGGTATTTGAGGAAAAGAAGCTGACCATGGACGAACTGATGGCAGCACTGGATGCCAACTGGGAGGGGGAGCGGAACCAGGAGATCCGCCGGATGTGCCTGGCTGTGCCCAAATACGGAAACGATGACCCGGAGGCAGACGTGGTGGCGGCCGAGATCTACGGGCGGCTGGCGGATATGGGTACCAGCATGGATCATTATCGGGGTGGAAAATACAATGTCAGCGGCCTTTCCATCACCGCCCATGATCCCGGCGGACGTCTGACCGGTGCCACACCGGACGGCCGGTACGCAGGGACCCCGCTGGCGGACGGCGCCGCCTCACCGGTGCAAGGGGCGGATACCCATGGGCCCACGGCTATGCTGAACAGTGCCATGAAGATCCCTCAGGTGAAGATGCAGGCCATGCTCCACAATATGAAGCTGCATCCCTCGGCTTTAAAGACCGACGAGGAACTGATGAAGATGGCTATGATGATCCGCACCTACATGCTGGAGGGAGGCAAGCAGATCCAGTTCAACGTGGTGGATCAGGAGACGCTGCTGGCAGCCAAGGCACATCCGGAGGAGCACCGGGATCTGATTGTCCGGGTGGCCGGTTACAGCACCTATTTTGTCACCCTCTCCCCCAACGTGCAGGACGAGGTGATTGCCAGAACCAACTACGGCTCTCTGGGGTAACGGCCATGGAGGGTACCATTTTCAACATTCAGCGGTTCTCCATCCATGACGGGCCGGGTATCCGCACCACCGTCTTCGTAAAAGGCTGTCCGTTGCGCTGCGTTTGGTGCCACAATCCGGAGTCCAACCAGCCCCGGCGGGAGCTGCTGTACTACCGCAGCCTCTGCAGCCGGTGCGGCGCCTGTGTCTCTGTCTGCCCGTATGGTTTGATTTCCCTGGAAGCAGATGGCATCCAGACGGACCGGGAGCGCTGCCGCGCCTGCGGGCGCTGTGTGGCGGCCTGCCCCCAGCAAGCCCGGGAGATTTCCGGGGAGCTTTGGGAGGCTGCGGCTGTGGTGGAGGAGGTAAAAAAAGACCGGAAATTTTACTGGCATTCCGGTGGAGGGGTGACGGTCAGCGGCGGAGAGCCGCTGAGCCAGGCGGACTTTGTGGCGGAAATCCTTTTCCTATGCCGGAGAGAAGGCATACACACCGCGGTGGAAACCTGCGGGCATGCGTTCCGGGAACAGGCGGAAAAGGTGTTTGCCCAGGCCGATGTGCTGCTGTATGATTGGAAACACGAGGAGGAGGAGCGGCACCGGGAATTGACCGGTGTCTCCCACCGGTGGATCTGGGAAAATCTGCAGATGGCCCTGACGGAGATGAAAAAAGAAGTGTGGCTCCGTATGCCGCTGATTGCCGGGGTAAACGACAGTCCGGAGCTGATCCGCCGTACCGCCCGGCGCTTTCAGCCATACCGGGAGCAGATTCCTAAAGTATATCTGTTGCCCTACCACACGCTGGGGTTCTCCAAGCTGGAGGCCCTGGGGCGTTCCACCAGTGCATGCGCGTCTTTCCGGCCGCCGGAAGCGGAACACCTGGAACGCCTGGTTCGGATCTGGCAGGAGCACGGATTCTCTGCCCAGATTGGCTGAAAAATAGAAAAAGGCTGCCAAAGGCCCGGTGGGAAACTGGGCCTTAAGGGCGTGATAGGATTTCCTTCCGGTATTCCCGGGGAGAGAGTCCTTCCTTTTTCTGGAAAATCCGGGAGAAGTATTTGGCATCGGCAAAGCCTACAGCATGGGAAATATCTACAATGCTGATCCCTGGATCCTCCAGCATCTTTTTGGCCTGCTGAAAACGCAGGCTGTGGATGTACTGGATCATGGTAGTGCCAAATTTCTTTTTGAAGGCAGCGGACAGATAGTTGGGGGTGACGCCGAACTGCTGGGCAATCTGCTTCAGGGAAAGATCCCGGGTGTAATTGTGGACAATGTACTCCTGTACCGACTGGAGAAAATGCTTGTCCAGCCGGGAGGGGGCAGAGAGGCTGAGAATGAACCCGGACACCTGGGACAGATCCTCCACCAGGCCGTTTTCCATCAATTCCAGGGAAAAGTTTCCGTCGGCGTCGTAGGGAGGGCGGAATACAAAAGGCGGGGAGTACCGATCCTGAGAGGCGTCCGCGTACAGGATCCGGAAACTTTCAATCCAGTTGGTGCGCATGCCGTGGTAGATCAGGCGGATCCGCTCCAGCTGACGGATGCACAGATACCCCGGCTCCACAATGGTTTGGCAGAACCTGCGGGCGCAGCGGCGGATGGTGGAAAAATTGCCGGTGAGCAGAGACGCGTACAGATCCTGCTCCAGCTGGGAGAAATTGTAAGGCAGCGTGCCGTAGCGGGGATCACAGGAGGTGATGGCGGAAGGTGCCTTTTCCAGCAGATTGTAAGATTTGGCATACTGCCGGCCAATGTTGGCGCTTTCCTGGACTCTCTCCGGAAAATTCATCGCCGGCCCCAGCCCTACGTGCAGGAGAATCCCGGTAAGGCGGCGCACTTCGGAACAGACATTGCGGCACTGGAGGACGCTGTCTTCCGTATTGTGAAAAAAGAACAGGGAAAACTCTCCGGAGCTTTTCAGGCCGGAGATGGCAACGCCGGAGTGATTCTGGATCATCAGATTGTTGATCAGTCGCGCCAGGGCAGCGGAGGCCAGTCCCGTATCCGGATTCCCGGTATCCAGGGGCAGGTGCTCGGCGGCAATGATCCCCACCCGGCAGCGGCGGAGATAGGTATATTCCGGCGCAAGGGAACAGAGGTCTTGGTACAGGGGAAGCGGGCTGTTGTCCGTATGGATCAGCGTGAACAGAAGCTTTTCCGCCTTAATGCGGGTCAGCTCCGCGTGATCCTGGGATGCGTAGGGCAGAAAATCCGAGGGGGCACTCCCTTTCCGTGACTGAATCCGGGCCAAGGCGTTCTGCAGGGCCGTGCGAACGCTGATCTCCGCAAAAGGCCGCAGAATAAAATCACAGGCACCTCCCTGAAGGGCGGATAAAATGTGAGGATAATCCTTCATATTGCCGCTTACCAGAAAGAGACAATCGGGAAAAGTGGAGACAAAACTCTGCACGATATGAAAAATGTCCTCTTTTCCTTTTTCCACGGCAAAAATAACCAACTGAGGGTTTTCGGCCTGAAGTCGCTTCTCCAGGTCTTCTTCCGGCCTGCAGACACATATTTGATAAAAAAGATTGCTTTTTACAATAGTTCGATAGAGTTCTTGGGCGTTTTCCTGGGATTCTTCTGAAATTAACAGCTTCATACGCTTACTCCTTTTTTACGAATTATAAAAAAATAAATATAAATTGTCTATATTGCCATTTAAATTTCTAGCAAAACACAAAAATGTCCTCTTTTTGAAATTGTTTTGTCAGTTTTGACGACACAGGGAGAATGGTACAATCGAGTCAACAAACAGCTGGATGCCAGCAGTAAGGAGAGGAATATGATACGGTACATACTGAAGCGGCTCTTTACCATGATCTTTGTGCTGTTGGGCGTGACCCTGTTGATTTTTACCATCATGTGGTTCTGTCCGGGGGATCCTGCCCGTTCCCTGCTCAGCGACGAAGCCACAGAAGAGCAGGTGCAGGAGCTTCGGGAGGAGATGGGCCTGAACGACCCGTTCTTCGTCCAATTCTTTGACTATCTGTACAACGCCATTGTCCACCAAGATCTGGGCCAGTCCTATCAGACCAAGATCGATGTGTCCACAGAGATTGCCTCCCGGTTTCCCAACACTGTGAAGGTGGCTACCCTGGCGGTATTCATAGCGGCCTTGTTTGGAATTCCTCTGGGGGTGATGGCGGCGGTGCATCAGTCCACCTGGAAGGACAACATGGCCATGGCAGTGTCCCTGGTGGGGGTGTCCATGCCAGGTTTCTGGTTTGGCCTCATGCTTTCCCTGTTGTTTGCCCTGACGCTGGGCTGGCTTCCCGCCAGTGGCTTTGCCGGCCCTGAGTATCTGATCCTCCCCTGCGTGGCCATCGGCATCGGCGGCGTGGGGCTGATCTCCCGGCAGATGCGTTCCAGCATGCTGGAGGTGATCCGACAGGACTATGTGGTGACAGCCCGGGCAAAGGGCCAGGTGGAGTGGAAGGTCATCTACGTCCACGCCTTCCGCAACTCCCTGATCCCGGTGATTACCCAGATCGGCTCCATGTTCGGTCATCAGCTGGGAGGCGCCATGGTGGTGGAGACGGTTTTCTCCATTCCGGGCCTTGGCACCTATATGGTCAACGCCATCAGAGCCAGGGACTATCCGGCGGTGCGGGGAAGTGTTCTGTATGTAGCTTTGGTGTTTGCCCTGGTGATGCTGCTGGTGGATCTGCTCTACGCCTTTATTGATCCCAGAATCAAAGCCCAGTACAGCAATAAGAAGAAGCGGGGAGGAAAATAGAATGGCTCAAGAGAAGACGATGGCCGCAGGAGGCCGAAAGAAAAAGGAGAGCATGTTCCGGATCACATTGCGCCGGCTGTTTAAAAATAAGCTGGCCACCGCAGGAATGATTGTGTTTCTGCTGTTTCTGTTGGTATCCATTTTTGCCCCCTGGATTGCCCCCTACGATTACACGGAACAAAACCTGTACAATACCCTGGCCGGCCCCAGCGCGGAGCACTGGTGCGGAACGGATGAGGTGGGGCGGGATATTCTCAGCCGCCTGATCTATGGGGGACGTTACTCTCTGCGCATTGGCCTGCTGTCGGTGGTGCTGGCTGCGGGAATCGGGATTCCTCTGGGATCAATGGCCGGATTCTACGGGGGAAAGCTGGACGACCTGCTGATGCGTTTCATGGATGTGTTTCAGGCGATCCCCAACCTGATGCTGGCCATTGCCCTATCCGCCACCCTGGGGGCTGGTGTCAACAATTGTATCCTGGCTTTGGGATTCACCTCCATGCCGGCCTTTGCCCGGATGGCCCGAGCCTCCATCCTGAATATCCGGGGCATGGAATATGTGGAGGCGGCCAAATCCACCAACTCCAACGACTTTCACACCATTGTGAAGCACGTACTGCCCAACGCCATGGCGCCTCTGCTGGTGCAGGCTACCATGAATGTGGCCCAGGCCATTCTCAATGCGGCGTCCCTGAGTTTTATCGGCCTGGGTGTGCAGCCGCCGCTGCCGGAGTGGGGGGCAATGCTTTCCATCGGCCGCACCTATATCCGCGATCATTGGCACATGTGCGTATTCCCGGGAATCACCATTTTCCTTAACGTAATGGCGCTGAACGTATTTGGGGACGGCTTGCGGGATGCCCTGGACCCGAGAATGAAGAGCTGAGGAGGAAACCATGGAAACAAGGGAGAAAAAAGAACCGTTGCTGCAGGTGGAAAAACTGGTAGTTCAATATACCGCCGGAGAGGAAGTCATTGAGGCGGTGAACGATGTCAGCTTTACCCTGGAGAAGGGGGAGACCATTGGCTTGGTGGGAGAAACCGGCGCCGGAAAGACCACCATTGTCAAATCCATTCTCCGGATTCTGCCGGATCCGCCGGCCAAGGTAAAAAGCGGCAAGATTTATTTTGAGGGAAAAGAACTGCTGGGACTGGGGGAGCATACAATGCGGAAAATCCGGGGCAGCCGGATCGCTATGATCTTTCAGGATCCCATGACGGCCTTAAACCCGGTGTTTACGGTGGGGGACCAGATTTCCGAGGCTCTGCGCCTTCACCAGAAAATCTCCAAAAAAGAGGCCTACACCAAGGTCTGTAAGATGCTGGAGATGGTGGGCATTCCGGCAGAGCGCTACGGGGAATACCCCCACCAGTTTTCCGGAGGTATGAAGCAGCGGGTGGTGATTGCCATGGCACTCAGCTGCAATCCGGCCCTGTTGCTGGCGGATGAGCCCACCACGGCCCTGGATGTGACCATTCAGGCCCAGGTGCTTTCCATGATGAACCGGTTAAAGAAAGAACTGGGAACCTCCGTGATTATGATTACCCACGATCTGGGCATTGTGGCAGAGGTCTGTGATCGGGTGGCAGTGGTCTATGCCGGGGAGATTGTGGAGATGGGAGGGCGGGAGCATATTTTTGATAACGCACTTCATCCGTATACCGAAGGGCTGTTTGATTCCATCCCCAGCCTCACCGGCGATGAAACCCGGCTGCGCCCCATAAAAGGATTGCCGCCGAACCCGGCAGATCTGCCCAAAGGGTGTAAGTTTGCACCGCGCTGCCCTTATGCTACGGAGGCGTGCAGCCAGGCAGAGCCGCCGCTGCGGGAAGTGGAACCGGGGCATCTGGTCCGCTGTATCCAAAGGAAGGGAGAGGAATGAGATGGCGTTTCTGGAAGTACAAAACCTGAAGAAGTATTTTGACACTCCCAGGGGAAAGCTGCACGCGGTGGATGATATTTCTTTCCAGCTGGAGCAGGGAAAAACGCTGGGAGTGGTGGGAGAATCCGGCTGCGGCAAATCTACCCTGGGGCGGACCATCCTCCATCTGCTGGAACCCACAGGTGGGAAAATTCTCTTTGAAGGCCGGGATGTGACGCAGGTCAACCGCAGCCAGCTGAAGAAGCTGCGGGAGAATATGCAGATCATCTTTCAGGATCCGTTTTCCTCCCTGAACCCCCGGATGACCGTCAGCGAGGCGGTGCTGGATCCGCTGAAGCTGACACACCGGTTTTCCAAGGAGGAGATGCGGCAGCGGGTGGAAAATCTGATGGAAACGGTGGGGTTGGCGGAGCGCCTCCGAAACTCCTACCCCCACGAGCTGGACGGCGGCCGCAGGCAGCGGGTGGGCATTGCCCGTTCTCTGGCCCTGGAGCCCAAGTTTATTGTGTGTGATGAGCCGGTGTGTGCCCTGGTTGTGTGTATTCAGGCCCAGATCCTGAATTTGCTGCAGGATCTTCAGGAAAGCAAAAAACTGACCTATATGTTTATCACCCATGATCTGTCGGTGGTTCGGTACATCTCCAACGAAATCTGCGTCATGTACATGGGCCAGATGGTGGAGAAGAGTCCGTCCAAGGAGCTGTTCCGGAATCCGGTGCATCCCTACACCCAGGCACTGCTGTCGGCAATCTTGGTGCCGGATATCCACATCAAGCGGGAGCGGATTATCCTGAAAGGGGAGGTATCCTCCCCGGTGAACCCCAAGCCGGGCTGCCGGTTTGCGGCCCGCTGCCCTTACGCCTGCGCCCAGTGTGCGGAGGAACAACCGCTGACCGAGGTATCCCCCGGGCATCTGGTAGCCTGCCGGGTGGTAACCGAGGGCTGAAGAAAATTCGATGACTCGCGCCGCAGAAACGGCGAGGAGGATAGAAAACACCCTGCGGGTGTAACGGAATGCCGTGAAAGACACGGCAACAGTGAAAGGAGGAAACGTATGAAGGCAAGAAAAATGTTGGCAGTACTTCTGGCTCTTTCCATGGCGGTGAGCATGACTGCCTGCGGCTCCGATGCAGGGGAGACCGGCGGCGGAGATGCTGATGGGGCTCGGGAGGATGGAACTGCGGAGAAGGTGACGTTGGAGATCAGCTCGGCGGTCAGTTCCTTCCACCCCTATGTTTCGGCTACCACCAACTCGTACCGGGTGGTTAACGCCAATATCTACCAGCCTCTGTTCCGGCAGTACGGCTATGGGGCGGAGATGGAGGATTGGGAGGGAATCCTGGCGGAATCCATTGAGTACGATGAGGCAAACCTTCTCTACACCATCCACCTGAAAGAGAACATCCACGATAGCGCGGGAAATCCCTTTACGGCCGAGGATGTGGTGTTCTCCTTCCAGACCCAGGCGGCGGTGAATCCGGACGCGGTGACCTACTGGGCCCATGCGGATTTGAATTCCGTGACAGCGGTGGACGATTATACGGTGACCATCCAGTTTTTGGACGCCACGCCGGGCATCATCAACACACTGATGCTCCGCACCAATATGGTGACTCAGGCGGCTTATGAGGCGGCAGGGGAAGACGGCGACGGCCTGATTACCCAGCCGGTGGGCACCGGCCCATACATACTTTCCGAGTACATCAGCGGAACCAGTTATACCCTGACTGCTACGGAAGATTACTGGAACGCCGGCGCCGGGGAACAGAACGTGGATACCATCGTCTATATGGTGGTCACCGAACCCTCCCAGAGAGGAATCAACTTTGAGACCGGGGAGATCGACGTGCTCTATGATGTCTCCGCCAGCGATTATGAGCGGCTGAAAGCCAGCGACCAGGCACAGGTCGTTGAGGAGCCGGACAATCAGATTAAGCTGTTGGGCTTCAACTGCACGGACCAGTCCCCCTGCAGCGACGTGCTGGTACGCCAGGCCATCGCCTACGCCATTGACACGGAGGCCATTGCTTTGACTGCCTATGAGGGACTGGCGGAAGCCTGCTACACCTTCGGCGCCTCCATGTGGCTGGACTGGAACGAAGCATATACGGAAGATGGCATCTACTACGCTCAGGACAAGGATAAGGCCAGAGAACTGCTGGCCCAGGCAGGCCAGAGCTCGGGAATGGAACTGCGCCTGGCAATCATGGATGATTCTCAAATGCTCATGGCTGCCACCATTATCCAGCAAGATCTGGCGGAAATCGGCATTACTCTGGTCATTGATCAGTATGACAGCTCCACATATAATTCGATCTATATGGAATACGATCAGTATGATATGTATATTGCGGAGGCTCGTTCCGATAACTATGCCACCAATATTTTTAACAACTTCCTGAACCTGGACAACAGTACCGGAACCCGCGTGGAAATTGTGGATGAAACTCTGCAGTCTCTGATTGAGCCATACGGAACTGGAAACATGACGCAAGAGCAGTTCGACGCCTTGATTGAGTATTATGAAACCATTATTCCTTACTACGCTATCTGCACCATGATTACCCCTTATGTGTTTACCACCGGAATTGAACTGGATTCCGTTCAGGTGGGCTGTGGCGGCTGGCTCTTCCCGGGCGAATGGACCTACACCAGCGAGTATCATTCGTAAAATTTTAGAAGAGACAGAGAATCCGAAAGGGATACAGGGCGGCGGGATTCGCCGCCCTGCTCTGGCAGGGAGGATAAAACGAGATGCGACTTTATAAAGAGATGCCGATTGTTATGCGGGACGGCGTCATTTTGTACGGGAATCTGTACTGCCCGGATCCCAGCGGGATTTACCCTACCGTGGTCTGCCGGCTGCCCTACGATAAAAACCGGGAGCAGCTTGCCACGGATGTATTGCGTCCGGAGCCCTTTGTGGAAGCCGGATACTGTGTGCTGCTGCAAGATCAACGGGGAACCGGCACCTCCGACGGGCTTCTGACCTCCACTGGGAAGAATGAGTATCAGGACGGCTATGATACGGTGGAGTGGGCAGCCACCCAGCCCTGGAGCAACGGGAAGGTGGCCATGATCGGTTTATCCAACCATGGCTTTGCCCAGCTGGCGGCCGCTGCTTCCCGCCCGCCACATCTGGTGGCTATTGCCCCCTGGGAGTGCCAGGCATGGGCCCCCTTTAACATGAACCATGGGGGGACCGTGACGGTGGTGAACAAGCTGAACTGGGTGTACGCCCAGTCCGACCGGCAGCTGGAGAATATGAAGCTGCGGCCGGAGGAGCGGGAACGGATTCGGGAGGAGCTGGATCGTTATCGGGATCACCTGCCGGAGCAGCTGCGGTACCGGCCTCTGGCGCAGACGCCGGCGGCCAACGTTAAAAATTTTCCTCTGGTACACGAGTATGTGGACACCGCCTGTAACATAGGAAACTATGACTACTGGCAATCCATTGGGCGGCCGGTGGATTTCTCCCGGCTGGATCTGCCCATGTTCCACCTGACCGGCTGGTGTGACTTTATGAAGGACTCCACCATAGACAGCTATCAGGCAGCTCGGGATTTTGGCGGTACCAGCCGGATGCGGGAAAACCAGTTCCTGGTCATTGGTCCCTGGAATCACGGCTCCGCCATGGACAGCCAGGTGGGAGAGTTTGATTTTGGCGAGGAGAACAGCGGCTGGGGAAGCGGAATTGAAACCATCCTGATCCGGTGGATGGATCACTACATCAAGGGAACGAAGTTTGATTCCTTCTGGGATCAGCCGGTTCATTATTTTGTGATGCAGAAAAACCGGTGGCAAAGTGCAGCCAGCTGGCCGGATCCCCGGATGGAGTACCAGGTTTATTATCTGGACAGCCAGGGATATGCCAATACCCGCCAGGGAAATGGACAGCTGATCCGGACTCCCGGTCAGGGAACGTGCGATGCCTACGTACACGATCCGGACAATCCGGTGCCCACCAAGCCGGTAGAGCCAGGCCAGAAACGTCTGGAGGACTCGCCGGAGATCCTGGACTATACCCCCATTGAGGAGCGGGAGGATGTGCTGGTTTATACGTCGAACCCTCTGGAAAAGGGGCTGGTGGCGGCGGGACCAGTAAGGGTCCGCCTGTACGCCTCCACCACCGGGGAGGATGTGGATTTTATGTGTCGTCTGTTGGATGTGTTCCCGGACGGGAGGCCTTTTAACGTGACAGAGGGGGCTGTACGGGCTCGTTACCGTCATTCGGTGAACCCGGAGGCGGTGCGGGAGAAGAAAGAAATCCGGGAAGAATTTATCACGCCAGGGGAAGTGGTGGAATACGAGATTTTTGTGGGTAATGCCGCCTGGTATTTTGCTCCGGGGCATCGGCTGCGCCTGGAGGTTGCCAGCAGTAGCTTCCCCCGCCATGACGTCAACTTAGGGTGGGCGCTGCCCATGGGAACGGCAGCGGCCGGTCGGAAGAGCGCCCAGTGTGTGTACCACCATGAGGTGTACCCCAGCGCCCTTTACCTGCCGGTGACGGAGGAGGAAATCGGAAATTTTGACAGTGGCTGAGTATCCGCCAGATTTCTATGTCAAATCTGGAGCTCTCTTCCTCACCTCCCGCATACAAATCCAGTAATTTTTTTCCCGGATATTACGCGCGTGTTGCAGGCCCTGCCGTATGATCCCATCACCAGCGGCCCAGTCCCCCCGGACGCGCCCCAGATCCAGGCATCGCTCCACCTCTTCCACAAGAGGCCGCAGTGTTTTCCGGGCGACGAGATCTTCCAGCAAGCGTAAAGCGGCCGCGTCATAGTCCGGGGAGGAAAAAAGGCCGGATTTTGGATCGTACCACAGATCCAGGAAACGGTAGTCCTGGGCATCAGGCAAGAAGAACGCCTCCTCATTGGAGCCTTCTACACGCAGATAGTACAGGGAGGCACGCTTTCCCTCTTTCTTCCGAAGCAGGCGTCCCAGACGCTGTATCCTCTGCCGATGGGAGGCGGTACCGGAGAGGACAATCCCCACGGACAGTGAGGGAAGGTCAAACCCCTCGTCCAGGGATTTGCAGGCGATAAAAATGCGCAGTTCGCCGTTCCGGAAGCGTTCCAGGGCGTTTCGGTTTGCCAGGGCACCTCTCTGCGAATGGTAGCACCCCACTTTCTGCGGATATTCCTGGCTGAGCCTGATATATAATTCTTCCGCCTGGCGGATCCGCTCACAGAAAAGCAGAACCCTTTGGTTGCCTGGCAGTCGTTCCAGGATGGCACAGGCAGCGGGAACCCTGTCGGAGGCCAGGCTGGTCAGGTTTTTGCGCTTATAAGACAACTGAAGATACAAAAGCGCGGCACGGGAAAGCTCCCCTTCCTTCGACTGGGAGAGAGCGCGCAAAAGCTCAAAGCGCTCTTTTGGGCCGGCGGAGCGTAGCGCCGGGCAGGCGGGGGAAAGCTTCCGGTACAGGGTGGCCATTTGATCGCTGAGCAGCTGGTACTGGTCCTGTTCCTCCGGGGAAAAGGGCAGGGATACGGAGAAAATCTGATAATCGGACAGCGCGTGATCCGTGGCGGCCTCCCGGATCCCATAGGAGTACACCAGGGGCCCCAGGACGGAGGCAAGGAAGGCGGTGTCCTCCCCGTCCGGGAAAGTGGCGGAAAGCCCCAGGGAATAATAACGGCCGCAGGTGGCGGGCAGTGCGGGCAGTAGGGGGATAAAATCAAAAATCAGCCGGTTTTGTTCACTGGCATAGTGATGGCACTCATCTGCAATCAGCAGTACCGGGTTTCCGTTTTGCAGATCGTGGAGGATCCGCCTGGCCATCCGGTATCGGGCCGAATGAATAATACAAATCATATATTTGTGGGAGCCCAGGTCGGAGGAACCGCCGCCCATCCGGCCTATATCCACCGGTTCCTCCGGTGCATGGGAGGCCAGAAATTCCCGCAGCGCACGTTCCCACTGCCTCTGGAGGGAAACGCTGGGGACTACAATCCAGATACGCAGTGTCCCATTGCATGTTTGATTCAGTATTCCTGCCGCGGACAGTGCTAGCCATGTTTTTCCAGAACCGGTTACGGCCTGCACCATCCCCCGGCATTCATGTTCCTTCCATTTCCGCAGGCACCGGGCCTGCCAGTTGTAGAGCGTTTTCTTTTCCATAATTCTTATCATCCCCTTTTGCCGGTTTGATCGGTTCCCACACCTCTTTATCATAGCACAATCTTCCCGGATCAGACAGGGGCGTTTTTGTAGAAAATGAAATAGACGGAAATCATTTTTTTGTCAGAGGTTTGCATGTTACAATCAGGATGGGGTGTGCTTACAAAAGAGCAGTAAAATGGTAAAATAATAAAGACTTCGTGAGGAAGAGATGGTGAATGTCATCATCAATATTGAGATTCAGAATGATGATACCCCAGGGTATCCGATTCCGAAACGCAGCATATACTATGGTTCCCGGTTGATATCTGCCCAAAGAGGCTCGGTGTTTAAAGATCATGAGTACGGAAAACTTAAGAAGGTTGTAAGCATTTGGATTTGTGAGAGTACAGCATAAGATATTATCGGAAGAGTTCCATGCTAAGATGACGGAGGAACTAGATCAGGAGGTGAGCCGTATGTGTAATTTAAGCACCGGATTGATTGAAAAAAGCTTAAAACGGGGCTTTCAACAAGGCCGCCAGGAAGGGTATGCTGAGGGTGTACGGGAGAAAGGGGTTCAGATCTACCGCAATATGCTGAAACGCGGTTTTTCGGAAGAAGAGGCCCTTGAAAGCGTAAAATAACCCTGTGGATCGGAATCTGGCTATTGCAAAAACAAATCCTTTCAGATATACTTTCCTTGAAATACCTGGAAGTCATCAGGAGGTGTGGAATTGTGAATTATGAAGAGTTTTATCAGGATGCGCTGCTGAAGGAAAAAACGGTGAAGGATACGCTGGCAGTCCTCTCCAAACTGTTCCGGCGGACAGAGCGGGAAAACGAGAGCGGGGATATCAAAAGTATGTCGAAGGATATCCAAAGTATGCGGGATACGGCGGAGACGCTGGCAAACGCTCTGCGGGCATTGGCGGAAACGGTGGATGGCTTTGACAGCCAGGCATATTTTGAGAGCGGCGAATTTGAGAGACAGATGCTGGAAGCATGCCGGCAGCGTCAGGTGGACGTCCGGGGTGAGGCACAGGTGTACGAAATGTTCCCCTACCGGGTGCGTCTGGATACTGCCAATCAGGAAATCTATCTGGATCGGAAAAAAATTCCCTGTATGCGCCCCACAAGCTTTGTGGAAACCGTAAAGAAAAGCCAGGAAAAATTGAACCGTGCGCCGTTCAATGCCCAAACGTTCCTGACGGAACTGGCTGGTGCGTATGATTTAGCGGTGCTGAAACTGAAAAAAAACCCGGGAGCGGATATTTATCTGTCCAGTCTGTATAAGTTTCTGGCTCCCATGAGCCGTTTCCGCCGGGAGTACGATCAGCAAAGCTTTGCTTATGACCTGGCTCGTCTGTATTCTTCCAAAGTGGAGGAGGCAAAGGACGGAAGGAAATTCCAGTTTGGCCCCAGCAGGAACAATGGGAAGGCAATCCGGATCCTGGATCAGGAAGGCCAGGAGCAATTTCTGGCAACCATTCGCTTTTACCAGTGAGGGAAGATAACATGGATACGGAAAGAAAAAACGATGGAATTTCGTTCCTGACCGATTTTTACAGAGAGAAATATTTTCAGGAATACATTCGGGACGGCGGCAGCAAAATCAAATTTGTTACGGGGCGGCCGGGAAGCGGCAAAACCTTTCTGATGGAGCGGTTGTTGAAAATGGCAAAGGAGGAACATTACCGGACGGCCCACTTTTCCGCAAAAGAAATCTGGATGCACGACTTTCGGGAAATTTATCTGGAGCTTTTGCGGCAGTGCCGGATTATGGATTGCCTGCAGGCCGTAAGCGGTTATGTGATCCGGCAGCTGGGATATGATGAGACAGAGATTCCGGATGGACAGAAATTTATTGATTACCTTTCGCAAAATGGCATGAGCGATGCGCTGACCCGCAGGGAGATCCGCACGCAGTTGAAGGAAACCTTTCTGGACAACCCCCTTTTGGACAATAATTTCGCGCTGGCCTGCAGCCTGCTCACGGGAAGTATCCTTGGGTATCCTGTGCTGGAGGAGCAGAATAAGAATATCCTGCTGGCATGGCTTTCCGGAGACCGCACGGTCAAATTGGCGCAGCTGCGGGCCCTGGGCTTTTATCCCAGCCGGATCACCAAGTATAATGCGCGGCACATGCTCCGCTCCCTGGTGGAGGTGATCCGTATGGGCGGCTGGTCAGGGGTTTTTGTGGCCATTGATGACATGGAGAGTTTGGTCAGCCGTTCCAGCCTGGAAGCGATCCATTACACGAAAATGAAGCGGGAGGATACCTATGAAAGCATCCGGCAGCTGATTGACGATATTGACACAATGAAAAATATTTTCTTTGTCTATGCCTTTGACCGGGAACTGCTGGACAATGAAAACGCGGGCCTAAAGTCTTACCAGGCATTGTGGATGCGGATTCAGAATGAAATTGTGGGAGAGCGCCTGAACCGGTTTGCGGATATGGTGGACCTGGACCGACTGGCATCGCAGGAATATACGGTGGACACGGTGCGGTCTATTTCACAGATTCTGGCGGAACGGCAGAAAAATACGGTCTCAGCCCAGGCGTTGGATGAAACGGCAGCCCAGGAAGTGGTCCGGCAGGCGCAGACCGGCAATATCGGCATGATGCGCCTGATCCAGATGGCTATGGAGGAGGGAAAAGCGGATGTATGATTTTGAGGCAAGACATGTAATAGAGGCACTGCGGTCCGGCATCCCCTCCCGGGCGGTGGGGCAATATTTTTCGGACGCACGGCCGGGCATTATGAAGGACCTTTCCACACGGCTGACGGAGGTCAGTGAACAGGGGAAAGCAGGCGGAATGGTGGTCTGCGGAAAGTATGGAGAGGGGAAAACCCATCTGTTGAATACCGTATTCAATATGGCCCATGCGGAAAATATGGTGGTGTCTTTCCTGTCCCTGAGCAAGGAAACGCCCATGGACAAGCTGTATCTCCTGTACGGGAAGGTGATGCAGAATACCTATCTGCCCAGGCGCCTGCAGCCGGGGATTTTTCAGGAGCTGGAGAAAATCTCCGCCAACAGCCCGATGGCCGGCGAGATGCTTCTGTTTGCCGCCAAGCAGCTGGAAACCGATAAGCTGTATTATCTGTTCCGCTCTTATCTGAACACGGAAGACCCGGATGAAAAATTTTTGCTGCAGGCGGATTTGGAGGGAGACTTTGTGACGAACGCCTCCCTGAAAAAAATTTACCGGCGGATTTTCGGCGAGCCGGCAAAGTATAACCAGAATTTTTCCAAAACCAAACACTGCCGGGACTACTTTTCTTTTATGAGCCGCCTGTTTCTGCAGATGGGATACCACGGATGGGTGATCTTGGTGGATGAAACGGAACTGATAGGGCGGTCGGGAAAGAAGGCAAGGCTGAATGCCTACCGGAATATGGCCTCCTTCCTGTTTCCGGAAAAAGCGCCGGCATCCACCTTTTCCCTGTTTGCTCTGAGCGCTTCCTATGTGGAGGATGTGATTGAAGGCAAGCACGAGTATGAAAACCTGGAGGCATCGGATTGGGGGGAGGCGGATCGGGACACGGTGCGGTCCGTGCTGGGCATTTTGACCCATGCGCCGCAGCTCTTGCCACTGACCCGGGAAGAAATTCAGGAAGTCCTGATGAAAATCCAGGAATTCCATGGACGGGCTTACGGCTGGGCACCACAGCTCCCGGTGGAAACCCTCATGCATGCTACTCAGTCCGGCGGCTATCTTCTGCGTACCAAGATCCGCGCGGCTATTGAGTTCCTGGATCAGCTGTATCAGTACGGGCAAGCCGGGGCCACCACTGTGCAAACGCTGGAGGAAACGGATTTGTCCGACGAGATCCCCTCACTGGAAGAGATTTCTTTTTAAGGAGGAAGCCTTATGCCAGATTGGTCTCAAACAACCCAGGAGTTGACCGGCCGTGCTCCCCACAAAACGGAGCCGCTGCTTCCCCGCCTGCTGGGCGGGCTGGCCCGGGGGCTTGTTTCCCTGTGCGGCACAGCGCTGCTTTCTCTGGGGGTGACGGTCCTGGTGAACCCGCCCCTGCGGGAGGCCCTATGGGAATGGCTGCAGCGGCTGTGGTAGAGAAACGGAAGGAAAACCCAGGAAAAAGGATGGCTGCTTGTTGAAAAGCCATCTTTTTTTCTGTATAATAAAAGAAATTCAGCCTGCGGACGGCGGGCAGCAGAAGGGAAAACGGCGGAATTTGCCGGGGAGAACGAAATATGTTTTGTATGAACTGCGGAAAGAAACTTCCGGATGACGCAAAGGTTTGTGACAACTGTGGAATGCCGGTGGGCCAGTACCAGCGGCAGGAGGAAAATCCCCATACCACCGGCTATGACAGCGATTTTGGCTATGAGCGGTCCTCCGGCTACAATCAATCTTCCTACGAATATGGAAACGGCAGCTATACGTCCACGGAACAGCCGCCGGTCCGGAGCGGCGGCGTTGCCATTGCGGCGCTGGTGTTGGGGATTCTGGGAGCAGTTTCCTGCTGCTTCCCCATTATCTCCATTCCGGTGTCCATCGCGGGAATCGTCTGCGGGGCGCTGGGGCTGAAGTCGGACCGGCGGAATATGGCGGTGGCGGCGCTGATCGTCTGCGTTGTCTTTTTGATTCTGGCCATTGTGGCGCTGGTGTTGGGGATTCTGGGAACCGTGGCAGCCATGAGCTATATGGATGAATTCTGGGAAGAATTTTATTATAACTGGTATTAAGCACCGGTAGAAGAAGGAGGAACCGATGAAAATACAGGAATCAGCGGAGAATTATCTGGAGACCATTCTGGTCTTGAACCGGCGCCTGGGCAATGTGCGCTCCATAGACGTGGCCAACGAGCTGAACTTTTCCAAGCCCAGCATCAGCTACGCCATGAAGCAGTTCCGGGAGAACGGCTATGTGACGGTGGATGAAAACGGATTCCTGCATCTGACGGAGGCAGGGATGGAGATTGCGGCCCGGACCTACGAGCGCCATCAGGCGCTGACCCGCTTCTTTGTGGCGCTGGGGGTGGATGCGCAGGTGGCTGCGGAGGATGCCTGCCGCATGGAGCATGTGATCAGCGCGGAGAGCTTTGAGAAGATTAAGGAATTTATGCGGGAGAAAATGGGGCTGCAGCCGGAAGCATGACCGGAGCAGGCGATTTACAGCCTGAAATTCCGATTTCACAAAAAGGGAAGTAAATCTGCAAGTTGGCCTACCGCCGAAAAGTGGTTTTTGAAAGAAATGGCAGTAAACGTTCGTGCCCACTGCCGCAGGCATCACGAACCATGAAGGCCTACGGAGGGCGGAGTTGTGGATGGAACTGCAATTTTGCGAGAAACAGCCATCCGGTGGAAGACAGCCGGATTTACCGGGATTGGCTGAGAAAAAATGGGGATAGTTTATTGAAAAATTGAAAAAGACCGTCAACCAGGAGAAGCCCTCCTAGTTGACGGTCTTTTCTTACTGTGTGCGTCCTGTTTGTTTTGCCCCGCCTACTGAGCCACCTGTCCCTCGTTGGAAGTATCCGCGGTCGGGGTTTCTTCTTCATTTTGCTGCTCTGCGGCGGCAGTGGTGCTTTCCGCAGCACTTTCGCTGGGCGCCACGGTGGCATCCGCCGGCTGGGTTTCCTCCAGGGGCTTGGTGCCGATGGTGGTAACCCGACGGGAGGCGGAGTAGCTGTCCGTGTGCAGCCGGGTACGGCTCACTTCTACTCCATCCTCATAGACAATCTTTTCCAGGTAGGCCACTACTGCCGGCTTATTGGAACCGCTGGTGGTTTCCTGGCCCACGTACATGGTATCGTCGTAGACGATCTCCGGATCTGCGTATTCCACCGATACGGTGGTGCTTTCAAAGTCAATCTCCCGGTTGGAGGAGCGGTACTCTACGCCGTAGATGGCAAAAGTCAGTGTACTGCCATCCGCGCTGGCGGCAATGTAAATGGGGTGCTCTAGGTTATTCTCAAAGACCAGATCCTTGACCCCGGCGGCAATGGCAGCGTCAAAAGCATAATCCACGTAGTCTACAACCATGGAATGGGGCGCGCGCTCCGTGACCCGCAGCTCTGCCCATAGAAGCGCGTTGTACAGAGTGGAAGAAACCTGGCAGACACCGCCGCCGTAGGCTTCTACGGTTTCACCCTCGCTGTACTGGGTGGCAATCTGGTAGCCGTTTTCCGGTTCCCGGGGCAGAATGGTGTCGCTGACCGAGAGGCTTTCGCCGGGCATCAGGACAATCCCGTTTAACCTTTCCGTGGCCACCTTAATATTGTTCTTGCGTCCGGAAGAGCTGTCGTGGTAATCGGTGGAGTAGGAACCCAGCCGGTCGTTGATCTGCACCAGCGCCTCGTAGGTCCGGGAGGGTTCGGTCACCGTCACCGTGGCGGCCACCTGCATGTTGGAGGTGAGGCCCTCCTGCACCGCGGTCAGAATAGCATTGGCGGTGGCCTCCTGATCCGTGGCCAGGCCGGTGGCATCTGCCGTCACCTCAAATTCCCCGTTCCGCCGGGTGATGGTGGCGTCGACCGGATCCTGGTCCAGGGCCGCCACCTCCTCCGCCACAAAACTGCTGACCAGATCGGAATCCAGGATATGGGAAACCTCCAGGGTTACGGTGCCGTATTTCAAGTCCATCAAGGTCTTGTACCGCTGCAGCACCGGGCCGCTTTTGCCCAGGCTCTCGGCTTCCTCCAGGGCACCCTGGGAGTCCCAGGCCAGGCCCAGCTCCGCCAGGGTGGTGCTGACCGTCTGGGTGTCCACCGTCACGGTGAAGGGGGAGGAACCCACCTCCTGATAGTAGGAATCAATGGCTTCCTCCGCCTCCGTTCTAGTCATTCCTCCAATGTATACTTCACCGGCATAGACCCCCTCCGCAATGGTCTCTTCGCTGTCCTCTGCGGAGGTGGTTTCCGCGGCAGTTTCTCCATCCGTCTCCGGCGCCGCCAGCACCGGACTCTGGAAGGCAAAGAGCAGCAGGCAGAGCGCTGAACCAGCTATCAAATGTTTGAATCTCATATTACACTCCTTTTCCTTTGAATCCAGGTAACAGCATTAGTATAGCAACACCCGGATTCAAATGCAAGATGCTGAACCAGAACTTTCTTAGGAATTCATTTTTTCTTTAAAAAATAGTCACATTTTTTTCATCAATTGTAAGCGGCCCCGGCGCGGGGAAAGCCTCCGGGGCGGAAACTGCCCTGGTATGTATTCCTGGAAGTTTTCCAGGCAAAACTTGACGGAGAGGGCGTAACGTGATACCCTTAAAGATAGTCGGAAAGTATGATCGGTTTTATTACCATATAGTAAGAGGAAGCGTTGTGAAGAATAAACTGTATAAATGCCGCAGGAGCATTGTCCTTCTGATGAAGGTCCTTCTCTATGCGCTGCTGATGGGCATTCTCTTCCTGATAATGTCCATCCACAATCCGCAGATCCTGGTGCCCTCCCGGACCGCCGCCGTCACCGGCGTGACTTTTGTGATGGCCGGCCTGCTGCTGACCAACATCTATGGCCGGTACGACATTGGCGTGCGGAAGAGCAAGCCCATTGTGTACTCGCTGACGCTGGCAGTGCTTTTTACGGATATTTTTACCTTCATCATGCTGGTGATCATGAACACCAACGATCTGAACACCAAGGAATTCCTGGAGGAGGACATCCTCCTGATGGTACTGGTGTTTGCGCTGCAGGTTTTCTGCATCATTATTTTTACCTACGGCGGCCACGCAATATACTTCTCTTTTGTAAAACCGGAAAAATGCCTGGTGATCACCGACTCCCGGGATACCCTGGGGGATCTGAATCGGGGCATTGGCAAGTACAAAAAGCAGTATCAGGTGACCAAGGTGATCCTCTACGAGGACCCGGAGATCTGGAATGAGATCCTGCGGGTCCATACGGTATTCCTGAACAATGTGCCCTCGGCCCGGCGCACGGAGATTGTGGAGTACTGCTATCAGAAAATGAAAAATGTCTATTACAATCCGGAGATTGTGGATGTGGTCAACATCAGCTCCCGCCATGTGCTTCTGGACGATGTCTCCATGATCCTGTCGGAGGTCCGGGAACTTTCCGTGGAGCAGAAAGCCATCAAGCGGATGATGGACATTGTCATCTCCCTGGCGGGAATTCTGATCACCAGCCCCATTTTGCTGATTTGTGCCATCGCCGTGAAGGCCGGAGACGGGGGCAGCATCCTGTTCCGGCAGGAGCGGGTGACCCAGAACGGGGATACCTTTACCATCTACAAGTTCCGCACCATGATTGAGCACGCGGACAAGCGGCTGGTCATTGATCACGACAACCGGATTACCAAGGTGGGCCATATCCTGCGGAAATACCGGCTGGACGAGCTGCCCCAGCTGTTCAATATTCTCAAGGGGGATATGAGCCTGGTGGGACCACGACCGGAGATGACCGAGTATGTGTACGCCTACTCGGAGAACCTGCCGGAATTCCAGTACCGACACCGGGTGAAGGCCGGCCTCACCGGCTACGCCCAGATCATGGGCAAATACAATACCAGCTCCCGGGACAAGCTGATCCTGGATTTGCTGTACATTGAAAATTTCAGTCTCTGGAACGACATCCGGATTATCTTCCAGACCATATTGGTTTTATTCAAGGCCGGTGACAGCACCGAAGCATTTACCGAGGAGGACGAGAGACATCAGCATGAAGACAAAGTGTTATGATTATGTGATTGTGGGAGGCGGCCTGTTCGGCGGTGTATTTGCCTGGCACGCCAGAAAATACGGAAAAACCTGCCTGGTGCTGGAGAAGCGGGGGCAGCTGGGCGGCAACCTGTACTGCGAGAATGTGGAGGGGATTCCGGTCCACCGGTACGGCGCCCACATTTTCCACACCTCGGACAAGGAAGTATGGGATTTTGTGGGTGGTCTGGTGGAGTTTAACCGCTTCACCAATTCCCCCATGGCCAATTTCCACGGGGAAATGTACAACATGCCCTTTAATATGAACACCTTCAACCGGCTGTGGGGGGTCCGGACGCCGGAGGAGGCCCGGGCCATCATTGAGGAGCAGCGGGGCGCGGTGACCGGGGAGCCGGCCAACCTGGAGGAGCAGGCCATCCGCCTGGTGGGCACGGACATTTACCGGAAGCTGATCAAGGGTTACACGGAAAAACAGTGGGGCCGGAACTGCCGGGATCTGCCGGCGTTTATCATCCGCCGTCTGCCGGTGCGCTACACCTATGACAACAACTATTTTAATGATAAATATCAGGGAATTCCCGTGGGCGGCTACAACGGCCTGATTGAAAAGCTGTTTGAGGGCTGTGAGGTGCGTCTGAACGCGGATTTCAACGAAGCCCCGGGGGAGTACCGGGCCCTGGGAGAGAAGGTGCTGTACACCGGTACCCTGGATTCCTTGTACGGCTACCGGTTTGGCCGCCTGGAGTACCGGAGCCTGCGGTTTGAGACGGAGCTGCTGGACATGGAAAACTACCAGGGGGTGGCGGTGGTCAACTATACGGATCGGGAGACGCCTTACACCCGGATCATCGAGCATAAGCACTTTGACTTTGGCACCCAGCCCAAGACGGTGATTACCCGGGAATATCCGGCAGAATGGCAGCCGGGGGACGAGCCTTACTACCCGGTAAACGATGAGAAAAACCAGCAGCTGTACCAGCGGTATCAGACGCTGGCCCAGGCGGAGCCGGGCCTGCTGCTGGGAGGCCGCCTGGCGGAATACCGCTATTACGATATGGATAAGGTGATTGCCTCTGCGTTCCGTCTGGCGGAAAAGGAATGGGGGGAGCCTCGCTAGGATGAAGAAAATCCTCTTTGTGTGCAACAATCTGGACCACGACGGCATCTCCCGGTCGTTGGTGAACCTGCTGCGGGAAATCCACCGGGACTATGCGGTGGATCTGCTGCTGTTTCATCCCTGGGGCAATACACGGGCCAACCGGCGGCTGTACCGGAAATTTGACCGGATTGCCTGCGTATCCCGGGGCTGCCGGTGCTGACCACCGAGACCACCTCCTCGGCCAAACTGATCGGAGTGACCGGCTGCGGCCTGGTCTGTGAGAATTCCGAGCGTGGCATTGAAGAGGTCCTGCCACCGTGAATCTGGATAAGGAAGATTATGACCGCGCAATGGAAGCGCATGGGAAAGGACTTTATGTGGAGATCTCAGGCAATTTGACGAATGGAAAAAAGGCCGCCATGACCTGTGAGTCTTTCCGTATTATTGATTAAAACGAGGAACAGCAAATATATGAAACTGATCATACAGATCCCCTGCTACAACGAGGCGGAGACCCTGGAGGTTGCCCTGAACGCGCTGCCCCGGCAGATCCCGGGGATTGATACCATTGAGTATCTGATTATCAACGATGGCAGCCGGGACGACACGGTGCAGGTGGCCCGGCGGTGGGGCGTCCACTACGTGGTCAACTTCCGGCGGAACCGGGGGCTGGCCAAGGGCTTTATGGCCGGCCTGGACGCCTGCCTGCGGAACGGGGCGGACATTATTGTGAATACGGACGCGGACAACCAGTACTGCGGGGAGGACATCGCCAAGCTGGTGCGGCCGATTCTGGAGGGAAAGTCGGACATTGTCATTGGGGAGCGGCCAATTGACACTACGGAGCATTTTTCCCCGCTGAAAAAGAAGCTGCAGCACTTTGGCAGCTGGGTGGTGCGCAAGGCATCCCGGACCACCATCCCGGACGCCCCCAGCGGCTTCCGGGCCTACAGCCGGGAGGCAGCCATGCGGATGAACGTGGTCAATGAGTACACCTACACTCTGGAGACCATTGTCCAGGCAGGGCGGGAGAAGATGGCCATCACCTCCGTTCCCATCCGGACCAACGCGGAGCTGCGGCCTTCCCGGCTGTTCCACAGTATGTTCGGATACGTGAAAAAATCCATGGTCACCATCCTCCGGGCCCTGCTGATGTACCGGCCCCTGCTGTGCTTTACCATCATCGGCGGAATCCTGTTTCTGCTGGGCTTTGGGGTGGGGGTTCGGTTCCTGTATTTCTGGTTCACCGGGGACAGCACCGGCCACGTCCAATCCCTGATCCTGGCCAGCACCCTGATGCTCTGCGGCGTCTCCACCATTGTGGTGGGGCTGCAGGCGGACATTATTGCGGCCAATCGGAAGATTCTGGAGGATGTCCAGTACCATGTGCGGAAGCTGGACTATGACCGGGAGCAGGAGAAGCGGGAGGCGGCTGGAGCAGCCGGAACCGGAGAACCAAAGGCAGAGGCTGCCGGTGCGGCGCCGGATGCCGTTGCCGGAGCGGAAGCGGCGGATACGGCGGATTCCGCTGCTGATGCAGAAACGGCCGAAATGGCGGATGCCGTCAGCCAGAAGGGCGCCGGCCAGGGAAAGCAGGTGAAGGAATGAAGATTGCGGTAGCGGGGACCGGCTACGTAGGCCTGGTCACCGGGGTGTGCCTGGCGGAGCACGGCCACACGGTGACCTGTGTGGATGTGGATGAACAGAAGATCGAACAGCTGCGGCAGGGGCAGACGCCCATCTACGAAAAGGGGCTGCCGGAGCTTCTGGAGCGGAACCGGGAGCGGCTGACCTTCACCACCGACTACGCCGCCGGTTACCGGGATGCCCAGGTGATCTTCATTGGCGTGGGTACCCCGGAAAAGCGGGACGGTTCCGCCAACCTGAAATATGTGTACGCGGTGGCCGGACAGATTGCGGAGACGGCGGAGCGGGACTGCGTGGTGGTGGTCAAATCCACGGTGCCCATCGGCACCAACGACAAACTGGAGGAATTTCTCCAGGCCCGCCGGACCCATCCGGTGCGGCTGGAGGTGGCCTCCAACCCGGAGTTTCTGTCCCAGGGCACCGCGGTGCGGGACACCCTGCACCCGTCCCGGATTGTCATTGGCGCGGAGAGCCCGGAGGCGGCGGAGGTGCTGCGGCAGGTGTACCAGGGCTTTGACGCCCCGCTGGTGGTGACCAACCGGCGCAGTGCGGAGATGATCAAATATGCATCCAACGACTTTCTGGCCCTGAAGATTTCCTATATTAATGAGATCGCCAACCTGTGCGAGCTGGTGGGAGCGGATATAGAGGATGTGGCGGCGGGAATGGGCTACGATGAGCGCATCGGCAGCCGGTTCCTCCACGCAGGCATCGGCTACGGCGGATCCTGCTTCCCCAAGGACACCAAGGCCCTCCACTGGCTGGCCAATTTCCATGACTATGAGATGAAGACGGTGAAGGCGGCCATAGAGGTCAACGACCACCAGAAGCTGCGGCTGATCAAGAAATCCCGGAAGTATTACCGGGAGCTGAAGGGGCTGACCGTGGCAGTGCTGGGCCTGACCTTCAAGCCGGGCACCGACGACCTGCGGGAGGCCCCCTCTCTGGTGAACATTCCCATCCTGCAGGATGAGGAGTGCCGGATCCAGGCTTGGGACCCGGTGGGCATGGAAAAGTTCCGGGCTCTGTATTCGGAGGGCATTGCCTACTGCGACTCCCCGGAGGCGGCGCTGGCCGGGGCGGATCTGTGCCTGATCTTCACCGAGTGGCCGCAGGTGAAGGCCCTGGCCCCGGAGACCTTCCGGCGGCAGATGCGCCGGGCCATTGTGCTGGACGGGCGGAACTGCTATAAGCCGGAGCTTTTTGCGGGCAGCGGCGTGGTGTATGACAGCGTGGGGAGAAGGACGGTGGGGGAGGAACCTGGAATGTGCCAGAGGTAAGCTGGCAGGAAAGGCTTCGCATTATGGGAAAGATTGCTTTAAATTACATCTATCTCAGTGAAAAGCATGCTGGAGGAAAAGACCAGGCAGGCTTAAATCTGCTGAAAGGCTTTTACGAAAATGGTCAGTCCGGACAGTTTTTTGCGATCTGCTTTTCCTATTCGGAGAAGATCTTACGAGAATTGGCGCCGGATATGGAAATCGTTTCCATTCCGGGAGGACGGGCCTCCAATGAACTGATCCGGATGGCCAAAATCTGCTGGATCAATACGTTTCGGATTCCCAAGATTTTGCGGCAAAAGAAGGCTTCTGCCATCTATCATCTAAACTGTAACAATGGCCTGCGGAAAATGCCGGTCCCTTCGGCGGCGGTTCCTTATGACATTAAGGCGGTGGCGCACCGGGTTCTGGCGAATGTGAAAATCCCTTTTTATAAATATTGGCTGTACCGAATCCTGTACCGAGTGGATTTCTCCCATGCGGATCG
>CAZSAF010000001.1:0-42930 GCA_964604605.1 uncultured Lachnospiraceae bacterium | reverse complement strand
TACTTCAGCTTGGAGTAGGCGCCGTGGCCGCTGATCATGAACACCGCCTCCTTAAAGCCGCCGATGCCGTTCTCGTTGACGCTGATCAGCTCCGTCTTCCAGCGGTTCCGCTCCGCATAGCGGCTGTACATCCGATACAGCTCTGCGGAAAAGAGTGCCGCCTCATCCCCGCCGGCCCCGGCCCGGATCTCCATGATCACGTTCTTCTCATCGTTGGGATCCTTGGGGAGAAGCAGCAGCCGGATCTCATGCTCCCGGGCCTCCATCTGCTTCCGGGCCTCCGCCAGCTCTTCCTTGGCCAGCTCCCGCATCTCCTCGTCCTTCTCCTCCTCCAGGAGGGAAAGGCTGTCCTCCGCATCCTGCTTGGCCTTTTTGTATGCCTGGTAGGCCTCCACCAGCGGCTGCAGGTCATTCTGCTCCTTCATCAGCTTCCGGAAATGCTTGGGATCCGCCGTCACCTCCGGGGTGGAGAGCTCTGCCTGAAGCTCCTCGTAATGAATCAGTATATCTTCCAAACGATCTAACATATCCATTCTCCTGTCACCATTCGATCTTTTCCGGCCAAATCCGGCAACACCTGCACGTTCCCATAGCCGGCCTCCTCCAGAATCCGGCGCACCGCCGGCCCCTGGTCCCAGCCAATTTCCCAGTATACCCGGGCCTCCGGAGCCAGAAACGGAACCGCCTCCCAGGCCAGACGCCGGTAAAAGTCCAAGCCGTCCGCGCCGCCGTCCAGCGCCAGACGCGGGTCATGGTCCCGCACCTCCGGCATCAGCGTCTCCAGATCCCCTGTGGGAATGTACGGGGGATTGGACACCAGCACCTGGTACGTACTCCCCGCCGGCAGCCCTCCGAACAGATCCCCCTGGAAAAAATCCACCGCCACGCCGTTGCGCTCCGCATTGCGCCGGGCCACCGCCAGGGCCTCCGGGGAAATATCCGCCGCCGCCACCCGGGAAAAATGCCCCAGGACTGCCAGGCTTACTGCCAGGCAGCCGGAGCCGGTACACATGTCCAACAGCCGCAGCCCCTGCGGCTCGGAATTCTCCGCCGCCGCAGGCCGGCCGCCGCCTTGGCCTGCCTCCGTCGGCTTTCTGTCCGTCCAGTCCGCCAGCACCCGCTCCGCCAGCAGCTCCGTTTCCGGCCGGGGAATCAGCACCTCCCTATTGACAAAGAACGGAAGGCCCATAAACCAGGCTTCCCCCAGAAGATGCTGCAGCGGAATCCGCTTTTCCCGCAAAGCCGTCAGCCGCTGGAATTCCGCCAGCCAGGCTTTCTCCGCCGCTTCCTCCCGGTGGGTCAGGTAGGCGGCCCGGCTCTGGCCGGAAGCCCGCTCCCAGAGGCAGAAGGCATCCCACTGTGCATCCGGAACCCCCGCCGCCTCCAGCCTGCGGACGCCGGCCTCCAGCGCCTCCCGATAGGTCACAGCGCCGCCTCCGTGGCGGAGGGCTCCGCCGCCGCTGCCGTTGCTGCCTCCGGCTGCCCCTCCGCCCCAGGGGCGGGAACCGTCTCCGGCTCCTCCGGGAACGTCAGACCAAAGTTCTCCGCCTCATAGGCCTTCCAGTCGAACACCGCCTCCACTGCCTGGATGGCCACCTGGATCATATCATCCTCCGGCTCCCGGGTGGTCAGTCCCTGGAGCCACAGACCCGGACGGCTCAGGGCATTGACCAGCGGGTTTTCACTGCTGCCGGCCAGCCGGATAAATTCGTAGGCAATACCGGCAATAAAGGGGACCAGCAGCACCCGGCTCAACATCCGCAGCCAGATATTGTCCACACGGATCACCATAAACACCAGGATGCTGATGACCATCACCAGCAGCAGGAAGCTGGTGCCGCACCGTTTGTGCTCCTTGGAGCTGATTCGCACATTCTCCACCGTCAGGGGCAGCCCGTGCTCAATGCAGTTGATGCACTTGTGCTCCGCCCCGTGGTACATGTAGGTCCGCTTGATATCCTTCATCAAGGCGATCAGCGCCACGTAAGCAATAAAGATGGCCATGCGGATCACCCCCTCCAGCAGCGCAATGCCGAAAGAGGAAGAGACCACCGGCCGCAGCAGGCCGGCCACCGCCACCGGCAGCACCATAAAGATGCCGATGGAAAGGGCCAGGGCTGCCGCCACCGCCACCCCCATCATCAGCTTATCCAGCTGTTCCGGGGACAGCCTCTTCTCCAGAAACGACTGCTTTTCCGGCTGCCCCGCGTCCTCCTCTTCCTCCTCATAGAAGCTGGCGGAAAAGCTGAGGCAGCGCATACCTAGGACCAGGGAATCCACAAACCGGAAAATCCCCCGGAGAAAGGGGACCTCCATCCAGCGTCTTCCCTTGGTGATGCCCGGATACTCCTTTGCCTCCAGGGCAATCTGCCCGTCCGGTTTCCGGACCGCCACCGCATACCGGTCGCCGTTCTTCATCATGATGCCCTCCAGCACCGCCTGGCCGCCAATTCCCGACGACTTCATAGTTCCGTTTCCTCCTGTCCCGCCCGGCCGCAGCCGGACGTTCCTTCCCTGATACAGAAAAAGGCTGAGGTGCCTGGAAACCCTCAACCTCAACCTTTCTGTCGCTCAAATCCTTAATTGTTCTTGATCCCGTACTTACGGTTGAACTTGTCAATCCGGCCGCGGGCCGCCGCCGCTTTCTGCTGTCCGGTATAGTAAGGATGGCACTTGGAGCAAACCTCCACGTGAATCTCCGGCTTGGTGGAACCGGTCACAAACTCGTTTCCACAGTTGCAAGTCACCTTTGCCTGATAGTACTTGGGTTGAATATTCTCCTGCATTCTTTTCACCTCTCTATCCTGTTTGAAATGGGCGGAGCAGTTTGCCCCTGCCCCGAATGGTATTTCACAATTCTGTCTGTCAAAACAGCAGAAAACATTATAGCACAGTCCCTCCGGAAATGCAAGAGCTACAGACGGATTTTCTTGGCCATCTGCACAAACTCCCGGTTGTTCCGGGTGCGGGCGAACATATCCAGGATATGCTCCGCCGCCTCCTCCGATTTCATGCCGTTGAGGGCCTTCCGAAGAATGTAGACCGCCTCGTACTCCTCCCGGCTCAGCAGCAGGTCATCCCGGCGGGTGCCGGACTTCAGCAGGTCAATGGCCGGGAAGATCCGCTTCTCCGAAAGCTTCCGATCCAGCACCAGCTCCATGTTGCCGGTGCCCTTGAATTCCTCAAACACCACGTCATCCATCCGGCTGCCGGTGTCCACCAGCGCTGTGGCCAGCACCGTCAGGCTGCCGCCCTCCCGCATGTTCCGGGCCGCACCGAAAAACTTTTTGGGCATGTACAGGGCCGCCGGATCCAGACCGCCGGAAAGCGTGCGGCCGCTGGCGGTCACCGTCAGGTTGTAAGCCCGGGCCAGCCGGGTAATGCTGTCCAGCAGAATGATCACATCCCGGCCGTGCTCCACCAGCCGTTTGGCTCGGCCTAGCACCATCTCGGACACCCGCTTGTGGTGCTCCGGAAGCTCATCAAAGGTGGAGTAGATCACCTCCACGTTTTCCCCTTCAATGGACTCCTTCATATCCGTCACTTCCTCCGGGCGCTCGTCAATCAGGAGGATAATCAGATGCATATCCGGATAGTTGGTGGTCACCGCCTTGGCCACCTGCTTTAACAGCGTGGTCTTGCCCGCCTTGGGCGGGGAGACGATCATTCCCCGCTGTCCCTTGCCGATGGGGCAGAGCAGATCTACAATCCGCATAGGCAGCTTGCCCCCCGGCGTCTCCAGCACAATCCGGGAGTTGGGGAAGATGGGCGTCAGATCCTCAAAATTCTTTCTCTTTTCCGCAACCGAAGGCGGCTCCCCGTTGATGGACTTTACATAGAGCAGCGCCGCAAACTTTTCCTGGCCGGTCTTAATGCGGATGGCACCGGTGACAATATCACCGGTTTTCATATTGAAACGGCGGATCTGGGAGGGAGACACATACACATCGTTGTCCCCGGGCATATAGTTCTCACAGCGGATAAAGCCAAAGCCATCCTGCATTACCTCCAGGATGCCGTTGGCATCCTCGCCGCTGTCCAGCACGCTCAGATCATCCACTGCTGCGGGACGGGGAAGGGCCTCCTCGCTCTGCACCGCCTCCACCTGTTCACTGCGGATCCGGGGATTCTCCGCTGCCTCCGGCTGCTCCGTCTCCTTCTGCGGCGGATTGTTTTCATTCCGGTTCCGGTATCCGTTTCCATTCCGGCTGGTGTGGCTGCTGCTGTAATGGTTCCGGCTTCCGGACGCCGGCTCAAAATGCCGGGTGTTCCGTCCCGTTCCGCCAGTGGCGCCGGAATTCCGCCGGTTGATCCGCAGGGTGGTATTGCGGGATGCCGCGCCCTCCCGCTTGGACGGCGCCTCCATCTGGGCCGGGACTTCCGCCTGCCCCCGGTTCTCCGCCTCCGCCAGCATCTGAGCCAGTTCATTTTTCCGAAGGCTGCTGATTCCTTTCAAGCCTTTTTCCCTGGCAAGCTTCCGCAGTTCTGCCAGTGGTTTCTTCATATATTGATCCTGCATACAGAATAGCTCCTCTTATCTTTCCTATTTTATTTTTGGGGAAATCCATTAGAATAGCCCACCGGGGTAGGCGACCTGTTTGAGCCGCCGAAAGCGGCACCGAGCAGATTCACATCAGAATGTACATTCTTATCTTAGCACAGGTCTCCGGAAATAGTAAAGATGTTTTTTGAAGATTTTCTTGATTTCATGGTCAGAAATTGTTATGATGTACCCGGGCGGTTTTCTCCCGGACCGGGAGGGAACCGCCCACCAGTCCCCAAAATCCTTAAAGGAGGCCGTCATGCTTTCAGATCCGCTGACTTTGTATAAACTGATGATCCTGTACCTGCTGAAGCAGTCCAAATTTCCACTGTCCAATTCCCAGCTGTCTGAGTTTTTCCTGGAGAAGGAATATACCACCTATTTCACGCTGCAGGAAGCCCTGAACGACCTGCTGGAGGCGCATCTGATTACCCAGGAGACCATCCGCAACAGCTCCCGGTATGAAATTACCCGGGAAGGGGAGGAAACCCTGGTATACTTTGGCAGCAGCATTTCCGAGGGGATCACGGCGGATATGGATCAGTTCCTCAAGGAAAACAAAATCCGTCTCCGGAATGAGGTGGGCGTGGTGGCCGACTATTACAAGGCCACTACCGGGGATTACATGGTGGAATGCGAGGTGCGGGAGGGGAAAAGCACCCTGGTTAAACTGGAGCTTTCTGTCCCCAGCGAGGATCAGGCGGAGCTGATGTGCGACCGCTGGCAGGACGCAAACCAGACCATCTACGCGTTTATCATGAAAGAACTGCTCAAGGAGAGCTGAACCGGCCCGGAGCCTGTATGCCGTAAATGGCGCAGGCCCTGCCCGTTACCATCCAAAATCTGCCCACGGCAAAGGGCGCCGGTTTGCTGCCGGCGCCCCTTTTTTGTGGACATTTGATACGCATCTTCTATACTCAGAAAGGATCCGTTCCTGTCTCCGGGAAATCCCCGGTTTCTCAGCCTTATCCCTGGTAGTCCGACCGCAGGCCCAGGGTAACGGTCAGGTCGTGCTCCACATACTGACCGTTCTCCACACGCTCCACTGTGATGGTCACCGTGGTGCCGCCGGCATAGTAGGACATCTGCTCATTCAGCTCTGTGTAATTGGATACGCTGTGGCCGTCAAACTTGGTGATAATATCCTGTGCCTGCATACCGGCTTCCGCCGCCGGGCTGTTCTCTTCCACCGCATACACCAGAATACCGCTGGGCATTCCGTACATGCTGCTGAAATTGCTGTCCAGATCCTTCAGCTGCACGCCCAGGTACGGGTACTGTTCCTCTGACACCTGCTCCCGAGGTTCTTCTGTGGTCAGCTCCTCAATGATATCCTGTACTTTGGAGATAGGGATGGCAAAGCCCATGCCCTCCACGTCCGTATCGGATGTTTTCGCTACGTTGATGCCGATCAGGTTGCCTTCCATATCCAAAAGGGCGCCGCCGCTGTTTCCAGGGTTGATGGCCGCATCCGTCTGAATCAGACCTTCCATGGTATCACCATCGGAAGTCTGCACATCCCGATCCAGAGCGCTGACTACACCGGTGCTCACCGACTGGCCCAGTCCCAGGGCATTGCCGATGGCAATGACACCCTCGCCCAACCGCAGGGAATCCGAATCGCCCATGGACACTTTGGTGATGGAATTGATGGTATCCTCACTGAGGGAGTCCATGGAAACGCCGACCATAGCCAGATCCGGGTTTTCATTGGTCCCCTTTACGTAGGCATCCACCGTGGAGCCATCCACAAAGGTAGCCTTCACCGAATCCGCTCCGGACACCACATGGTTGTTGGTGAGAATCCACAGCTCCGAGCCATTGTCCCCAATAATGATGCCGGATCCGGCGCCAGTGACCTCCTGCTGGCCGCCGTTTCCAAAGAAGTAATTGTAATAGTTGTCGTAATTGTTATAGACCTCAGTGGTGGTAATGGCCACCATGGCACTCATATTGGCTTCCACCACATCGGACACATCCATCACGCTGGCCGAGGTGTCCGCGCTGGACGTCACCTGGCTGGCGGAGATCACCGGATCCCCCTGGGTGGCCTCCTGGGTCGTCCCCTCCGCCACCTGGGTCCCATCTTCACTGGTCTTCAGGCGGCTGATCCCCCAGGTAGCTCCGCCGATGATGGCACAGATTGCCACAATGCCCACCGGGATCCCGATCACCTTGCCCCAGGAAATCCGCTTCTTAGGCTTCTTGGACGGGCGGCCGCCGCTGTCCGCCTGGCCGTCGCGGTAAGGGTTCTGACCTGACTGGCCGCTGTACGGCCCGCTCTGTTCATAAAAGCCGCTCTGGCTATCGTGTTCTCCTGTATAGGTTCTCTCTCCTCCCTGGTACCGGTACACGCTGCTGGCATCCGTCACGCTGCCGGAGGTGTTCTCTCTGGGGGTGTAGGCCTTCACCGAAGGCTCCTCCCCGTTCTGGGAATCCCTTTGATTCTCATTCCACTGTTCACTCATATAGGTCACTCCTTCCGGAAAAGTTTCTTTTTCTGGGAACCGGAAAAGCCTGCCAGGCTCTTCCCTCTTTCCATGGTTTGAGTCTAGCAGGCTTTTGTGATGAATCTGTGTAAAGTCGATTAAAAAATCTTGAATCCTTTACGGGTGCTCTTCCCAGTAATCATAGATGTAATCGTTGATTTCCTGCACCGTATCCGAAGGTTCGTAGTCGGTGATCCCGTACAGGAACTCGTGGAGCCAGGCGTTGTTCTCAATAAGGGAGTCATAGTATACATAGGCCGGCCCCTTGTCCGTTTGATCCCCATACATGCCGTCCTGGGGGAGCCGGCTGGTCTCTCCCATAGTATAGTCGCCCGCATCCAGCACCAGGCTCACCACCTCGTTGAAGGTCAGGTTGGTGGAGATGCCGGGGAAGATGGTTTCGCAGATATCGGTGAGCTCACCCAGGCTCAGGGTCTTGGCCTTGGTCATCATGGCGGTGATCACGGTCCTCTGCCGCTCCGTGCGGGTCAGGTCGTGGTGGCCCACGCTGCGGATCCGGGCGTAGGTCAGAACCTGCACGCCATCCAGGTGATACATCAGGTTGTCTTCATCCTCCACCTCATCGGACTCGTATCCGTCATCCACATCCACCGCCTCCGAATCGATGCCGGTGACGTCAATAACCTCCCAGATATAGTAGTTGATGGCGTCCACCTCTGCCTCGGACAGCTCCAGATCCAGGCCGTCCATCATGTTGACCGTGTCCGCCACCGCCTTCCAGTTGACCGTCACGTACTGGGTGATGTTCAGATCCAGGTTCCGGTTGATGGTCTCGATGGCTTCCTGAACCCCATATTGGCTATAGATGTCTGTCAGCTTGGTATGCTTGCCCTCGGTGGTCTCAAAGAAGGAGTCCCGCAAGATGGAAACCAGCTTCACCTCGTGGGTCTCGTTGTTGATGCAGGCAATGATGTCCGTATCCGCCTGGGCTCCCCGGCCGGTCAGGTTTGTATTATCCCGGGAGTCCACACCGAACAGGAGGATGGGGGTATACGTTTCGCCTGCCTGTGCCACGGAGCTGGGCATATTCTCGTTGGTCTGGATATCCTCCCGCCGGAACTCCGTGTTGTGGTCCATGCTGTCCCACAGGTTCCGGACGTAGAAGACGGCAAAGGCGCCCACCGCCACCAGCAGCAGCACCACCACTTCCACAATCACCAGAATAATCTTTTTCTTTTTCCGCCTCTTTCGCTCCTGCAGGCGCCGTTCCCGGTCTGCCCGCCGGTTGCCTCCCCCCTGGGCCGTGCGGTTTCCCTCTCCCCGGACGCCGCTTCGCCCTTCTTCCTCCGGATAGACCCGACGGGTACGGGAGCTGCCGACGCCCTCTGCACGGACGCGGCGGGCCCGTTCCTCCTTGGAAGAAGCGCCGGTACGGGAGCTGCGGGAAGATTCCCCGCTGGTGCGGGTCTTCCGAGTCCGCTCGTCCCGGTACCGATCCTTTCGATTCGCCATGATTTTGTCCTCTCTACTCTCTACGTTTTCGATTTCCAAAATAACTCTTTCTATAATACTCGATTTCTCTAAAAAGTGCAATCCGGTATTTCTTAAGAAAAACCGGCAAGCCGATAGATTTAAAGGATTACGCAGCACCAATGAACAAAAAATCCCATTTTTACCGCTATTTTTCGCAAAAAAAGCCCGGTTCAGAATTTTCCGCCCCAGGCTGACTCTTTTTTCTTCTCCCCGGCATCTCAGTCGGATCACACATTGAACTCGCCGCTGAACACCTCTGTGGCCGGACCGCACATATCCACATGGCCGTCCTCCTCATCCCAGTGGATCTGCAGGGTTCCTCCCAGAAGGCGGACATTGACCCGGGTCTCCGTATGGCCGGCCAGAACGGAAGCCGCCGCCGCCGCGCAGGCGCCGGTACCGCAGGCCATGGTTTCCCCGGCCCCCCGCTCCCACACCCGCATGCGGATGTTGGTCCGGTCAATCACCTGGATAAATTCCACGTTGGTCCGGTCCACAAACCGGGGATGCTTCTCAATCCAGGGACCATACTTGCCGATCTCCAGCCCTTCCACATCCCCCACAAAAAACACCGCATGGGGGTTTCCCATGGAGATGGGGATCATCCGCCAGTTCTCGCCCAGCACCTCCAGCGGCTCCCAGATCTGCTCTTCCGGCAGCGACGTGCCCTCCGCCGGCGTCAGGGCCCGGTTGATCCCATGGCTCAGCAGCACCGGTTCTCCCATGTTCACCGTCACCAGGCGCACCTTTCCATCCTTCACATTCAGCTCCAGGGTTTTGATTCCCGCCTGGGTCTCCACCCGCAGGGTAGTCATATTGGTCATGCCGTGGTCATAGACATACTTGGCCACGCAGCGGATCCCGTTGCCGCACATCATCCCCCGGGAACCATCCGCGTTATACATATCCATCCGGAAATCCGCAATCTCCGAGGATTCAATAAGGATCAATCCGTCCGAGCCAATGCCGAAATGCCGGTCGCTGACCAGCTCTGCCAGACGCCCCGGCTCCATGGGCAGTTCCTCCTCCAGGCAATTCACATAGACATAATCATTGCCAATGCCGTGCATTTTGGTAAACTTCATTCTGACCGCCTTCCCGTCCCTCTCACTCCGTGTATGGAATGCTGTCCTCAAACCGGACCTGCCGCCGGTACACCTCCGTGGGGAACATCTTGTGATACAGCCGGTTCAGCCCCGGCTTCAGCTCCTGGTCCGGAGCATTTTCCCGACAGGGCAGATACATAATCTGATAGCCCACGCCAAAAACCCGGGAACGGATTCCCGTATCCCGCAGTCCATTTTTCCGATAAAAACTCATCCGGCGCTCCCGGGTGTTGCGCTCCTCCATGCCCGGAGCCTCATCCGGCCGCTCCACCTCAAAGAACACGCCCTTCTTCTCCCGGTAATGGCGATGGATCATCTTCATAAAGCAGCTGCCAAAGCCACTGTTCCGGTCCTCCGGGAGCATGGCGTAGTAGTCCATCAGGCAGTAATCCGGCTCCGACACGAAAAAGGCGTATCCCCGCAGGACGCCTTCCTGGTACAGTCCGTAAGGTTCATAGAATCCGGCCTCCGTCATGGCCTGGATGGTCTCCAGTGGTTTCAGCTCAGCCTCAGGGAAATCCGTCTTCATATAGTGATTGTAAATCACTTCTATTTCCCGGCCGAACAGGAAATGCAGTCCGTCTTTCATATATTTTCTCCTTCTATTTTGTTGTCTTTTCTGCTTTCCTTGCATCCGACCTGCAGAATGGGTCTTTCTCCCTCTTCCTCACAAAACAAATTCGGTAAAAGAATAGTCCCCGAGTTTGTTTATTATATCACATAAACCCTATTATGTCCATAAAATAGGGCGATTAATATGAAAAAATCCGTCCATTTAGTAACTTTAAGGCTGTTTGTTAGATTTTCTCAATTCCCTCATCGGTGACGCGGATCTTCTGTTCCTTCAACAGCCGACCCACCGCCCGCTTAAAGGCCGCTTTACTCAGCTGCACCTCCTGCTTGATCTGCTCCGGATCCGAGTGGTCGTGGAGAGGGAGCCTGCCGCCGTATGCCAAAACTGCCTGCCAGACCCGCTCCGCGTCCTCCTCCATCTGGGCATAGGCCTTTTTCCGGCCGCTGAGATCCAGCTTGCCGTCCGGGCGCACCTTGGTCACCCGGGCCTGCACCACATCCCCCGGCCGCAGCCGGACATACAGCTCCTGTTCCGGAATCAGGCCAAAGTACCGGTTGTCCACTGCCACCAGAGCCCCCAACCCTTCCTTCACCTGGTAGACGGTGCCGGTGACCCGGTCATTCCGCTGGTAGGGGGAATCCCCCTGCAGAAAGTCATAGACGTTCATGGTGGCACACAGGCGGCCGCTCTTGTCCACATACATGGCCACCAGCACCTCCTGCCCCGGCTTCACCTTGCCCCGCTGCTCCTTAAACGGAAGGAACAGATCCTTGACCAGACTCCAATGGAGAAAGGCGCCGATGTCCGTGACCTGGGAGATGGTCAGCCTGGCCAGCCCCCCTACCTCCAGCCCCGTCTGGGCGGTGGTGGCAATGAGCCGGTCTTCGGAATCCCGGTACAGGAACACCTCCAGCTCATCCCCCGGCCGCGTGCCTGCCGGCACCTCTTTCCGGGGGAGCAACACCAGCACATCTGAGCCTTCCTCCCCCAGATAGACGCCGATCTCCTTCTCCTTGGCCACCCGCAACTTCTGTCTCTTTCCCAGTTCCATATTACTCTCCCTCCGGCGCAGCCCACTCCCCCTGGGCCGCCGCCACCGCATAAGGCTTGCCATCCCCGTCGCAGAGGGCGATGACCTCCCAGCCATCCTCCCGGCCTCTTTGGGGATAGATGGTGTCCCCCAGGTAGGCAGCCTTCCGGTACTCCATGCGGAACTCCCGCACCCTCTCTGCGGTGAAAAAGTCTGCGGCCATCCGCACATACTGGCCATTGTTCACATGCCGGTTGGTGTCCAGATCGGTCCGCCGCACCGGGAAAGGGGGGAGCTCCTCCATCTGCCCCGGCAGCCGGATCTTCCGGCCACCCGCATAGTCCATATCCAGCGGCTCGTCCAGCTGGTAGGCCACCACCATCTCCTGCGGCGGCCGCTCCGGCCGGCTCCGCTGCCCATTGTAGTAAAGCCACCGGGAATCCGCCCGGACCAGCGTCTCCCCCCTGCTGTCCCGCAGGGCAAAGTTCCGCCGCCCCAGAAAATGCTCAAATGCATACGGACGGGTCTCCACCGTAATCCGCTCGCCCAGCCGGGGATAGGAGTCCACCACCACCTGCCAGAAGCTCATCAGCCAGGCGCACCCCCGGCGTGCCAGATAGTCCAGCCCCACCCCCACATCTTCGGAATGAAAGATGCTGCAGTCCTGAAAATAATTGACCAGGGCCGGCAGCGTCAGACGGCCGTCCGGCCCCACCTCGCTGAAACGAACCCGTTCTTCCCTGCTGTACATGAATTCCACCTCCCCTCAGCTCCGCCGCTTTGCCACTCGACCATCCCTTGGCCCCTTCACGTAGAAAACCCCTTGTAAAAGAATTACAAGGGGTTTCGCTCACTGGGCTACAAGGATTCGAACCTTGAAATGACGGAGTCAGAGTCCGTTGCCTTACCATTTGGCGATAGCCCATTGCTCAAAGCAGTAGTATTATAGCGCATCCCCCGCCATTTGGCAAGACCCAATTTTCATTTTTTCAAAAGTCTTTTGGGATGTTTCCTCCCTTATTGCCCGTACTTCTCCAAAAATGCGTATAATTTTTCCATTTCCTCCCGGGTTCCCACGGTTATTCGCAGATAATCCCGGATCCGGGGCTTATCAAAATACCGGACCAGAATCCCCGCCTCCCGCAGTTCCCGGAACAGCTGGCCGGCAGAAAATTGCGGATGGCTCACAAACAGGAAATTGGCCATGGGCTTAGGGCCGGAAAAGCCCAGCTGTCCCAGCCGCTCCACCGCCTCCTCCCGCACTTCCACGATTTTCTGCAGCGTCTCCCGAAAGTAGGCCTCATCCTGCAGGGACGCGGCGCCAAGCTTGAGGGCCGGCTCGTTCAGTGTGTAGGAGTTGAAGGAATACTTGACCCCGTTCAGCGCCTGGATCAGCTCCGGCTGGCCAATGCAAAAGCCCACCCGGAGTCCTGCCAGGGACCGAGACTTGGAGAAGGTCTGGACCACCAGCAGGTTGTCATACCGGTCCACCAGGTGCAGGGCAGACGCCCCGCCAAAATCCACATAGGCCTCGTCCACAATCACCACGCTGTCCGGATTCCCGGCTACAATCTCCTCCACAAAGGACAGCGGCTCTCCGATGGAGGTGGGGGCGTTGGGGTTGGGAAAGACGATCCCGCCGTTGGGCTGCAAATAGTCCTCCCGGACTAGCCGGAACTGGGCGTCCAGGGCCGGGGTCCGGTAGGGGATGCCGAACAGTTCCGCCCAAACCGGGTAAAAGGCGTAGGTAATGTCCGGAAACAGCACCGGCCGGTCCGAGTTGAAGAAGGCCTGGAAGGCCATGGCCAGGACATCGTCTGAACCAACGCCCACAAAGACCTGGTCTTCCCCCACGCCGTACCGCTCTGCTAAAGCCCGGACCAAAACGCTGCAGGACGGGTCCGGGTAGCGGCGCAGGCCGCTGGCGGAAAGTTCCCCCAGGGCCGCCAGCACCCCCGGCGCCGGGGGATAAGGGTTCTCATTGGTGTTCAGCTTCACCACGTTCTGGCTTTTGGGCTGCTCCCCGGGCACGTAGGGCTCCACCCGGCGCAGGTGATCTCTCCAGTTTCCCATGTTTACTCCTCCGCGTGACCCTTATAGTGCAGGACCTGCACCACCGCATCCACAGACTTCTCGCACACCCCGTAGTCCGGCGCTTCCACCATCACCCGGATCACCGGCTCCGTGCCGCTCTCCCGCACCAGAATCCGGCCGTCCTCTCCCAGGACTTCCGCTACCTCCAGCACCTTGGCCTGCACGTCCGGGTCCGCCTGGGCGTCCGGCTTACTGTGAACCCGCACGTTCTTTAACACCTGAGGGTATACCTTCAAGCCTTCCCGCAGCTTGCTCAAGGGCTGTTTCTCCTCCATCATCACTTCCATAATCTTTAAGGAAGTGAGAATGCCGTCCCCGGTGGAGGCGTATTTGCTGAAGATGATATGGCCGGACTGCTCGCCGCCCAGCCGGTGGCCGTTCTCCAGCATGTTCTCATACACGTACTTGTCTCCCACCGCCGTCTTTACATAGGAAATATTCTCCTCCTCCAGGGCCTTATAAAGACCGAAGTTGGACATGATGGTGGTGACGATAGTGTTGTTGGCCAGCTGTCCTTTCTCCCGCATGTATTTGCCGCAGACATAGAGAATGGCGTCCCCGTCCGCCACCTGGCCCTGCTCATCCACCGCAATGCACCGGTCCGCGTCCCCGTCAAAGGCAAAGCCCACGTCCAGCTGGTTTTCCTTGACAAATTCCCGGAGCACCTGGATGTGCGTGGAGCCGCAGTTCCGGTTGATGTTGGTGCCGTCCGGATTGTTGTGGATCACATAGGTTTTGGCGCCCAATGCGTCAAACACGCTCTTGGCAATGGTGAAGGCGCTGCCGTTGGCGCAGTCCAGGCCCACCCGCTTGTTTTTGAAGGACCGGGTGGCCAGGGAGATCAGATAGCCAATGTACCGGTTCCGGCCGGCGGCGTAGTCCACGGTGCAGCCGATGGCTTCCCGGGTGGCCAGGGGAGCCTCCGGCATCTGGCCGTCCAGATACCGCTCAATCTCCTGGATCACCGACTCCTCCAGCTTTTCTCCCCGGCTATTGAGGATCTTGATGCCATTGTCATAGAAAGGATTGTGGCTGGCGGAGATCATAATGCCGCAGTCGAAATCCTCCTCCGTCCGGACCACATAGGCCACGCTGGGTGTAGTGGTCACGTGAAGCAGGTACACGTCCGCCCCGGAGGCGGTGAGGCCAGAGGACAGGGCGTCCTCAAACATATAGCTGCTCCGGCGGGTATCCTTGCCGATGGCCACCTTGCACTTGTGGTCCCGGCCATAGTACCAGCCCAGGAAGCGGCCAATCTGAAACGCATGCTGTACCGTCAGCTTCACATTGGCCTCCCCCCGGAAGCCGTCTGTACCAAAATATTTTCCCATTCTTCATTTCCTCCCAGATTTGTTGGTTTGTTTCTGTTGTTTCTATTTTTAGACATCTGTAGACTAAAAAGTTACAGGGATGCACACTGGGCCATTATACCATGTTCTCCCCGGCGGCGCAACCGGTGGCTTGCGTCAGTATGATGCGCAGGTGATTGATATCTTAGCGGAATCTTAACACACAAACGGTTTATTTTTGCTATACTAAGACGGTAAAAGGGAGTAGCTGGCATTCTTTTCGATGGATTCTCATGCGACAATACGGCACCGGCCCGCAGGGAATTGAAATGGCAAGACTTTTGCGCGGTATTAAACGTGCAAAAGTCTTTTTAATATAAATGAAGGAATTCCAAAATTCAGAGACAAAGGAGACTGAGAGAAAAACTATGGACTTTTTAGTGGAAGGCTTGATGAATGTAACCTGGCAGCAGGTGGTCATGTACGTCGTCGGCATTGTGCTGATCTACCTGGCTGTCAAAAAAGAGTACGAGCCGTCGCTGCTGCTGCCCATGGGCTTCGGCGCCATTCTGGTCAACCTGCCCATGAGCGGTGTGATTGACCAGCTGGTGGAAGGAAAGGTGGCTACCCACGGCATTATCCAGTGGCTGTTTGAGGTGGGGATTGAGGCCTCCGAGGCCATGCCCATCCTGCTGTTTATCGGCATCGGCGCCATGATTGACTTTGGCCCCCTGCTATCCCAGCCGGTGATGTTCCTGTTTGGCGCCGCCGCCCAGTTCGGCATCTTTTTCGCAATCTGTGCTGCCGCGCTGCTGGGCTTTGACCTGAAGGATGCCGCCTCCGTGGGTATCATTGGCGCCGCCGATGGCCCCACCTCCATCCTGGTGTCCCAGATCTTAAATTCCCGGTACATCGGCCCCATTGCCGTGGCGGCCTACTCCTACATGGCTCTGGTGCCCATTGTCCAGCCTTTTGCCATTAAGCTGGTCACCACCAAGAAGGAGCGGCGGATTCACATGAAATACCATGCAGGAACCGTCAGCCGTCCCATGCGGATTGCGTTCCCCATTGTGGTAACCTTTATCGTGGGCTTCATTGCCCCGTCCTCGGTGGCCCTGGTGGGCTTCCTGATGTTCGGCAACCTGCTGCGGGAGTGCGGCGTAGTCAAGACCCTTTCCCAGACCGCCCAGGACAACCTGGCCAACCTGATCACCCTGCTGCTGGGCATCACCATCTCCTTCAGCATGCGGGCGGAGGAATTTGTACAGCCGGAAACCATCCTGATCATGGTCATCGGCCTGCTGGCCTTTGTCTTTGACACCATCGGCGGCGTGGTATTTGCCAAAATCCTGAACCTGTTCCGGAAGGAAAAGATCAACCCCATGATCGGCGCGGCGGGCATTTCCGCCTTCCCCATGGCTTCCCGGGTAGTCCAGAAGATGGCCCAGGAGGAGGATCCCACCAACATCATCCTGATGCATGCGGCGGGCGCCAACGTCTCCGGCCAGATTGCTTCGGTTGTGGCCGGCGGCCTGGTCATCAGCCTGGTCAGCCAGTTCCTGTAAGAAGAAAGGAGGAAGCGGGAAATGAGTACAATGGAAACCTTTTGGGTTGCGCTGGATATTCTCTGGAAAGGCATGGCGGGAATCTTTGCCGCCTCCCTGGTGATTATTATTGCCGTTTGGATTATGAGCAAGCTCACCGGCGGAAAGAAAAATTGATTGCGGCGGTGTGCCGCCAGGCGCACCGAATGGAAAGAGGACGGGTAGCTGGAATACGCCAGCTGCCCGCCCTCTTTTTTACTGTCTCTGCGGTTTATTTCAGGATTCCTGCAAGACCAGCAGGTCTCCCATGGCCTGGGCCAGCTCTTCCCGGCTGGCTGCCACATACACATCCAGATTGCGGTATTCCCCGTCCGCAAAATAGGTAACCTGGACATTTAGAAAGTCCCTTCCGGCTTCCACCGGCTCCGCCGCCTTAGCCTGGAGCAGCGCATACAGCGCCTTCCCGGTTTTGCGGCTGGATTCCCGCACAGCGGCCTCATCTTCCGTCCCCGAGGCCGCCTGATCCACCGCCTCCGTCTCCGTGAGAATCATGCTTTCCTCTGCCGGTTCCGCTTCCGTCTCCTCCTCATAAGGGTTAAAGACAAAGCTCTGATTTCCGTAGAAGGTGAATCTGCCATCCTCATAGCCGCCGCAGTACAGATCCACCAGCAGGCCGGAGCCATCTTCCAGGGCCCGGAGCATCGCCTGCAGCGCATCCTCCGAGGCGGCCTTCTGCTCCTCCATATAAACCCGGAAGGTTTCCGGCATCTGCGTGGAGATGGGCAGCTCGGTTCCCAGCAGCCGGTTGTCCACATAGGTGCTCATGGACAGGTAGTCTATCACCGTGTTGCCCTCCCGGCTGTACTGGTGTTCTGCCAGGTTATACCACTGGGAAAAGTCCATCTCTGCCACCTCCGCCCGCAGGGTCGCATAGACCCGCTCCGCCGCGGCGTTGTTCAATCCGCCGTTGGACCAGATGGTGGTCTCCCGCTGTCCGCCCTCCGGCAGATTCCGGTAGATGGCCTGGACCTCCTCCCGCTGCTGCAGCTCCCGGACCAGCAGCTGCCGGTCCGCCGATGTCAGCAGAACATTCCGGTAAAGGATGCGGTTTCCCACCTGAATCCGCAGCAGCTGCTGCCAGTTTTCCCCGCTGCTAAAGAGCTGTTTTGCCTCCGAATCCCCGTTTCCACTGTAATAGCCAATGGTCTGGCGCAGCCGCTGGCTCACCATGTTCCGCACCTCCAGGGAATCCAGCTGCACATCCTCCAAAAGCACATCAAAATAGTCCAAAACCTGCTGTCCGTTCTGGGTGCTGGAGGAACTGAGCCAATAGGTGCCGTCCGCCTGAATGGAGACACTGGTGATCTCTTCCGGGCCGGGCTGCTGGGAGGAGGTATAGCGGTAGATCCCAAACATACCGAACAAAAACACCACGTTCAGCACCGCCAGCACACCCAGCCCCGGCACCGCCCGGGCCAGGTTCTGCAGCTTGCGGGTGGCCATCAGCTCATACAGGAAGTATGCGATCACTGCCACCAGATACAGAACCATCAGGGTAAAGAACCAGCTGCTGCTGACGCTGCTGACGCCGGTGAGGAAATTATAGATCATACCAATGGGCAGCAGGCACACCGTCAAAGAGACCGCCAGCCGGAACACCAGCTGCAGGCGCCGGCTCAGGGCTGCCTGGCCGGCCGCCTCACTGCTCCGGTGCCCAAAGCACACGCCGGCCGCAACCAGATAGAGCAGGGCCAGCACCAGCGTGTACACGCCGGATTGCCAGCGGTAGAGCACCGTCACAAAGCTTCCCTCAAACCATCCCACGCAGGTGCCCACCACCACGTTCCAGGAATAGTCCAAAAACGGGAACAGATGTGTCTCACTGACGTAGGGCATGGAGGAACCCAGGAAGATGCTCACCACCATCAGGATCGCCCGGGGCAGAAAGAGGATCAGCAGGGCCACCACCATATTGGTGAACAGGGTGCCGGTGAGGGTGGTGGCCAGCACCGCCGCCGCAGCCACCAGCAGAGTGGCAGCGGTCAGATTCAACAGCACCGCCGGAATGGAGGAAAAGGTCAGGGTCAGATACCGTCCCAGCAGCTGGCAGGTTACCACACTGGCCAGGGAGGAGACCAGGATCACCGCCAGCAACCAGGTGGCCAGCGCTGCCGCAAAGCTGCGGTACAGGCATCCCCGGGTCTGGGGAATGGCGTGATAGAAATCACAGGCATCCCGCCGGTCCAGAAAGTGGAACAGATACAGGCTCAGCACCGGAGCCAGCACCGGAAAGCTCAGGACCAGCAGGGGATGGGCGCCCAGGAAGGTCAGGGTCTCCGGCGCAAACACCTCCCCCCGGGCCAGATACGCAGCCTGGCCGGCCGATACGTTGATGGCCCGGCCCACCGGCACCAGCACGGCGGCCAGCGTCATCAGCACCAGGCTCAGGATTCCGATGACCCGCAGCTGCCGCAGCCCTTCCCGGTACAGACGGACATCAAACCAGCTTTTTTTCATACTTTCCCTCCTCCACAAAGCCATAACCGCTGGGGTCAAAATAGTAACCCAGGGCTTCCATCTCATAGGTAAAGACCTCCTCCAGCGTCAGAGGAAGTACGTCCAGCAGCACCGGATGCAGGGCGGCAATTTTGGCTACCGTCTCCTCCTGCTGGCCCCGGACAATCAGGTTGGACACCGAGCCCCGTTTGGAATAGTGGAGCAGCTCAATTCCCTCAAACAGTTTTTCATTATACTCCTGGCGGAAAGCCACCTGCACCTTGAACAGGGAAGTTTTCAGGTTCTGGACATCGCTCTCCAATACCAGTCCGCCCTGGTGCAGCAGTGCCAGCTGATCGCAGATATCCTCCAGCTCCCGCAGGGAATGGGAGGTGATGATCGCCGTAGCCTGCCGCTCCAGCACATCCTCACAGATCAGGGATTTAACCAGATTCCGCATCACCGGGTCCAGCCCGTCAAAGGTTTCGTCGAAGAACAGATACCGGGGATGGGCGGACAGGGCCAGCACAATGGCGGCCTGGCGCTTCATACCCTTGGAAAAATTGTACACCGGCTTTTTGGGGTTCAGGCCAAAATTTTCCGTCAGGTACTGATACCGGTTCCGGTTGAAATCCGGATAAACCGATTCGTACAGCCGGGCCATCCGGTCCATGGAGGCGCCGCCCAGGAAAAACAGGTCATCCGGCACGTAGGCAATCTGGGATTTCATCGTTGGGTTCTCATAAACCGGCGCCCCATCCATCTCCACCTGCCCTGCGTCCGGCCGGTAGACGCCGGTGACCAGCCGTAGAAAGGTGGATTTGCCCGCTCCATTGGAGCCCACCATGCCATAAATGCAGCCGTGGGGGATGGTACAGGAAATCTGATTCAGCGCCGTAAAATCCTCAAACCGTTTGGTAAGCTCTCTCACTTTGATCATTGCGCCGCCTCCTTCTCCTGAAAGGCCTCCTCCACGCAGGCAATAATCTCTTCCTTTTTAATTCCTGCCAAAGCCAGTTCGCTGACCAGCGCAATAAATTCCTTCAATTTACTCCTCCTTCTCTCCCCAATCCGTTCCACGGCCCCGGCCGCCACAAAACGGCCCCGGCCGGGGACCGAGTAGGTGATGCCCCGCCGGTCCAGCTCCGAGTAAGCTTTCTGTATGGTGTTTGGATTCACCGCCAATTCCACCGAAAGGCTCCGGACGGACGGGATCTGATCGTCCTGGTGCATGACCCCGGTCAGAATAAATCGTTCCATCTGGTTAATTAGCTGCTCGTACACCGGTTTGCGGCTCATAACGTCAATCTGGAACATCCGCTGCCTCCTCCCTTTCTATTCTAAGTGTACTATGATTACTAGTACACCTGGAATATATCACACAGAATAGTGGCTGGCAAGGGAAGAAATTCTTAAGATCCCCCCACGGGTTCCTGCCTATTCCGGATCAGCGCCAGCTTTTCCTCCCGGCTCAACCGCTTGATGGCCTGCTCCCGGCGCAGCGCCTGCCCTTTATCCGGGTATTGCTCCCAGTAGACCAGCTGCACCGGCCGGCGGCTGCGGGTGTACTTGGCGCCTCTCCCCAGGTTGTGGGTGCGGACCCGCTCCTCCAGATGGGTGGTCCATCCGGTATATAGGCTGCCGTCCCGGCAGCGGAGTATGTACACAAAATGAACCGGATTTTCCTTTTCTTTTTCCACCTTTTCCGCCTCCTTTCCCGCTTTTTCCTCCCGGCTGCCGCCGGATACCGTCCGGTTCCGGCCTTTTCTGTCGCAGACTGCGGGGGATGCCCCGTTGACAGGCGCTGCGTTCTCTGGTACGGTACCTGCGAATACCAAACAGGGAGGCGATTGTCCTGGACTTTCATTCCCGCACCATCCGCACGCTGCTGCGGCTGATTACCTACACGGTGGTACTGTATCTGGGCCTGCAAAACCTGGGCGCCGTGGCCCGGGGGATTTCCTGGCTTCTGGGGATTCTCTCCCCGCTGCTCATCGGCTTTGGCATTGCCTTTGTGCTGAACGTACCCCTGACCGCTCTGGAGGAACGTCTTTTTCCGCTGCTGCCCTGGCGGGAAAACCGCCTCTTTGTCAAAATCCGGCGGCCTCTGGCCATTGCCCTGAGCCTGCTGTTTACCGTGGGCCTGCTGCTTCTGCTGATCCTGCTGATCCTTCCGCAGCTGCGCGCCTCCCTGCTCTCCCTGGCGCAGATTCTGCCGGCGTACCTGGAGGAGCTGCGGGATTTTTCCGTTTCCTTTCTGGGGAAATGGGGGATTTCCCCCCGCTTCCTGGAATGACTGACCCTGGATGAGGCCCGGCTGGAGGAACTGCTGGCCGCCCTGTTCTCCCAGGGGGAGGATCCCTCCCTGGCCGGAGCGGTGGGCGGCGCGGTGAACCTGGCCGGCACCCTGGTCCACGGCTTTGTCAACCTGGTCTTCGGCTTCACCTTTGCCCTGTATATGCTCTGCAGCAAAGAGTCCCTGTCCTATCAGACCAAGAAGCTCCTGCTGGCGGTGCTGTCGGAGGCGGCGGTGGAGCGGATTTTTTCCCTCTCCGCCCTCTCCTACCAGGTCTGTTCCCGCTTTGTGGCCGGCCAGTGCGTGGAAGCCCTGATCATTGGCGTTCTCTGCTACCTGGGCATGCTGCTCCTGGGCTTTTCCTACGCCCCACCATCTCTGCCCTGGTGGGTTTTACCGCCCTGATCCCGGTGGTGGGAGCCTTTCTGGGCACCGCCGTGGGCGTACTGCTGATCAACAGGAAGCTGCGGGAAAAAATCTCCTTCCCGGAGGAGTAAAGCGTTCTTGCGTATGGAAAATTCTCATTTTCCAGCAAAGCGGCCCATTCTCTTTCTCTACAGCAGGTTCCACACAAACAGCGACCCACAGCCCAGCACAAACAGCCATACCCCGGGGCTGCGGACCAGCGCCTGGCGCCAGGCCGCCGGCGGCTGCTCCTCCCCGGTTCGCCGGAACCGGAAGCTCTGCCGGTCCGCCAGCAGGAAGGCCAACCCGGCCGCTGCCAGAGAAAGCAGAAAAATCACGTAGAAATTCAGGAGTACCACCGACCCGGCCGCCAGCACCCGGGAGGCCAGCACGCTGCCCAGGAAGTTAAACAAGATATGCAGCAGAATGGAGCAGCCCAGCCGCCCGCTGCGGACGTAGGCCAGCCCCAGCACCATCCCCACCAAAAACGCATAGAAAACCTGGTACAGGTTTCCATGGAAGAGGCCAAACATCAGGGCGGAAACCACCACCGCCGGCTTCTCCCCAAAGGGCAGCAGCCGGTCCAGAATCACCTTCCGGAACAGGAATTCCTCCACCACGGGAGCCAAAACCGAAACCAGCAGCAGGTTCATCCAGAAAGAGGAGGAGGTAACCAGCTCTGCCACCTGATTGGACACGCTCTGGCTCAAAATTCGGGAGAAAATCCCGCTCAGCAGATTGCCCGCCAAATTGCCCAGGTACATCAGGGCATAGCCAGCCAGAAAATACTCCGCCAGCTTCCCGGCCGAAAGGGGCTGTCGCGCCGGCGCCCGGGTGGGAAGCCGGCCGGCACACAAAAGGACGGACGGAATGCCCACCAGATACTGGACCGCCAACAGCAACCAGGTCACCCACTCCTGCGCCAGCGCTTCCGGCCAAAAGCGCCGCAGCAACAGCTGAAGGCCCAGCTGCGCGGCAATGGAGAGAACCAGCATCCAAAAAAATCCCAGCGCCAGACGGCCGGCGCACCGCCGCATTTGCCCTATTTCTCTTGTATCCACTCGTCTACCTCCTGAATCCGATTTGCTTTTCCGGCCTTTCCGTGCTAAACTGGTAGGAAATATCGGATTTTTATGGAAAGGAATCAATATCATGAATTTGTCTGTTCTATTTCAGCAGTTGGATGCGCTTCTCGCCCAGAAGGATTGGGAAAAAGCGGAGACCCTTTTGCAGGAAAACCTGCGCCAGGCAGAGCCGGATTCCCAAGCAATCCTGACCCTGACCAACGAGCTCACGGAGCTGTACCGGAAAGCCGGGCGGCCGGCGGAAGCCCTTCCCACCGCGGCCCAGGCCCTGGAGATGGCGGAGCGGATGGGCTTTGCCCAGGCGGAGCTCTACGGCACGCTGCTCCAGAACGCTGCCTCCGCCTGCCTGGAGGCGGAAAGCACCGAGCAGGGGCTGGACTATGCCCGGAAGGCAGAGGCTTTCTGGCGGGAGCGCGGCATGGAAGCCGGCAGCCCCATGGCGGAGGCCCTGGAAACCCTCAGCCGCCTCTACCAGCAGCGGGAACAGTTTGCCGAGGCCCTGGAATACCAGCAGAAGGTGCTGGAAATTGCCCGGGCACAGTGCCAGGGCAATCCGGAGGACGTACGCCTGGGCGCTGCCCTGGCGGCTCTGGCTGACCTCTACTACCGGGCTTCCCGGTATGAAAACGCCGTATCCGTCTATGAGGAAGCCCTGGAGGAAATCCAGCGGGTCACCGGGGATTCGGAGCTGTACCGTATTACCCGCCAGAATATGCTGCTGGCCCTGGCCGCGGCCCGCCTGTAATCCGGCGGGGCCACCCGGCCTACAGTCCTGCGGGGCCGTTCCGCCCTGCCTGTCACCCAAGGAGATGTTTTCATGACACAAGCACAGACCAAGACAGCACGGACCCGCTTCCTCCGGAACCTGGCCATCACCGCCGGTTCCCTGGTGGCGGCCTCCGGGCTGTCCTTTCTCTACCGCAGCCTGGCCAACAACACGGTAAATATTGCCATTTTGTACATGCTGGCCATTGTCACCATTGCCCGGAATACCACCGGGTATTTCTGGGGCATTGCCGCTTCCGTGGCCAGCGTCATTGCGGTTAATTTCTTTTTCACCTACCCGTTCTTCTCCCTGAACTTTTCCCTGGCCGGCTATCCCTTAACCTTCATCGGCATGCTGGCCATTACGCTGATCACCAGCACCACCACCACCCATCTTTCCGAGCAGACCCGCATCAACCGGGAGCGGGAGCACATTTTGCTGGAGGCGGAGAAGGAGCGGATGCGGGCCAACCTGCTACGGGCCATCTCCCACGACCTGCGGACGCCACTAACCGGCATCATTGGCGCCAGCGCCACCTATCTGGAAAACGGCGCTTCCCTCAGCGAGGAGGAAAAACGGCAGCTGATCCAGAACGTCCACGAGGACGGGGAATGGCTGTTGAACATGGTGGAAAACCTGCTCTCCGTCACCCGGATCAGCGATAAGAGCACCGCCCGGATCAACAAAACCCTGGAGGCGGTGGAGGAGGTGATGGCGGAGGCCCTTACCCGGCTGAAAAAGCGGATTCCCGGCGCCAGCATCCGGGTGACCATGCCGGACGAGCTGATCCTGGCCCCCATGGATCCCACCCTCATTGAGCAGGTGCTGATCAACCTGATGGAGAACGCCATCCGCCATTCCCACAGCACCCAGCCCATTGAATGCCGGATCTGCACCCAGGACGGCTTTGTCTGCTTTTCCGTGTACGACTTTGGGGTGGGCATTTCCCCGGACCGGCTGGACACCATCTTTGACGGCGTCAATCCCCGGGAAAACCGCAGCGGCGATGCCGCCAAGGGCATGGGCATCGGCCTTTCCATCTGCAAGACCATTGTCACCGCCCACGGCGGGACCATTGAGGCCCACAATCACGACCACGGGGCCGTGTTCTCCTTCACCCTTCCCTTACAGGACGCCTGATCCGACAGCGGAATCCAGCTGCCGCAGCCATTCCCGGAGAATCTCCACACAGTCCCCCTGAATTCCATACTGGCTCACCTGAAAGATCGGCGCCTGGGGATCCGTGTTGACCGCCACCACCGTCTCCGCCCGGCGGATGCCGGCCAGATGCTGCACGGCCCCGGACACCCCCAGGCTGATCAGCAGCCGAGGCGCCACACTGCAGCCGGTCTGGCCCACCTGGTGGGCATGTTCACACCAGCCGGCATCCACCAATGGACGGGAACAGCCCCAGGCCGCGCCAATCCGGCGGGCAAACTCCTGGACCAGGGCCAGGTTTTTCCGGCTGCCGATTCCCCTGCCGGCCACCACCAGCACCGAAGCGCCGGCAATGGATTCCACCGGCGGCAGCTCCGTCCGCTCCCGGATGGTTACCCGGGAGGGCAGTTCCGGCAGCGGGAACTCCCGTACCCGGCCGGACCGGCCGGCGTCCGGAACCGCCGGGGCAAAGACTCCGGGACGCACGGTGGCCATCTGGGGCCGCCGGACCGGACACAGGATGGTGGCCATCAGGTTGCCGCCAAAGGCCGGCCGGGTCTGCCGCAGCAGCCCGTCCTCCCCCATGGCCAGCTCCGTGCAGTCCGCCGTCAGCCCGGTTCCCAGGCGGGCTGCCAGCCGGGGCGCCAGGGAGCGCCCAAAGCTGGTGGCGCCAAAGAGGAATACCTCCGGCCGGAACCGTTCCACCATCCCGGACAGCACCTGGGCGTAAGGCTGCTCCAGGGGTTCTGCCAGGCGGGCATCCCGGCAGAGGTAGACCAGATCCGCCCCCAGGGAGATCAGCTCCGTCTCCCGGAAGGAACCGGCCCCGCCCAGAAGCACCGCTGCCAGGCGGCAGCCCCGGGCGTCCGCCAGCTGCCGGCCCTTTCCCATCAGCTCCCGCACCACCGGCGCCAGCCTCTCTCCCCCTGCCAGCTCCGCAAACACCCAGATATCCTGATACCCGGCCTCCGCCTCCTGCTCGGCCCGGCGGATGGAGAGGGCCTCCACCGGGCACAGCTCCACGCAGGTCCCGCACAGGGTGCAGGCCCCGTTGGTTTCCGCCGTACCGTTCTGTACCGAAATGCCCCCAAAAGGGCAAGCAGAGGCACAGATCCCGCAGCCCACACAGCGATGGCGGTCAACGACCAGTCCGGTCTCCTCCTGCCGCTTCTCCGTCTCTTTTGTCATGGCTTTTTCTCCTTCCAGATACGCAGCACCTCCGCCGCCTGCTCTGCCGCTGTTCCCGTGATCCACTGGCACTCCTGCTCCCGCTCCGGCACGTAGGTTTCCACCACCTTGGTGGGGGAGCCGGCCAGACCGGTCCGCGCCGTATCCGCCTGCAGCTTTGCCGCTCCCCAGACCTGCACCGAACCGTGCTCGGCCCGGCGGATCCCCGCCAGGGAGGGAAGCCGGGGCTGGTTGATCTCCCGGCTTACAGTGAGCAGCGCCGGAAGCGACACTGCCAGGGTCAGGCGCACGCCCTCCGCCTCCCGCACCACCACCGCCTCCCGCTCATCCAGGGAGACAATCCGGCAAACCTCCGTCACATGGGGAATCCCCAGCTGCTCCGCCAGCTCCGGCCCGATCTGGGCCGTATCCCCGTCCACCGCCATACGGCCGCAGAGGATCAGGGAGAAGTCCCCCAGCCGGCGGATGCCCTCCGCCAGTGTGTAGGAGGTGGCCAGGGTATCCGCGCCGGCAAAGGCCCGGTCGCTGAGCAAGATTCCCTCGTCTGCGCCCCGGGCCATGGTATCCCGGAGCAGCCGCTCCGTGGAGGGGATGCCCATGCTGAGCACCGTCACCTGCCCGCCCAGCTTTTCCTTGATCCGCACCGCCTCCTCCACCGCGTAGGAATCAAAGGGGTTCAGCACCGACTGGCGGGCGTCCCGGATCATGGTCCGGGTTTCCGGGTCCAGCCGCACCTGGGTGCCCGAGGGCACCTGTTTAACACAAACCAGAATCCGCATGGCACACCTCCTGATCTGTCCTCGCCGGCGGCGGGAACAGGTTTCCCCGGCCCAGCAGGAAATCCGGGTCAAAGGCCTCCTTGGCCCGGATCATCTCCCGGATATGGTCCGGGCCGTACATGACCTCCAGATACTCGGCCTTCAATTTCCCCACACCGTGCTCCGCGGACACCGCGCCGCCCATTCTTGTGATCTGTCCGGCCCACTGCCGGTACAGTTCCTTGCCCTTCCGGTAGTCCTCCCGGTTCCGGGGCAGGATGTTCACGTGCAGGTGATTGTTGCCGATATGGCCCCAGATAGCGCTTTCCAGGCCGTACCGGGCCAGCCCCTCCCGGTACAGGGCCACCACCTGCTCCAGGCAGTCGTCCGGTACGGACATGTCCGCCGCCAGCTTGGTCAGGGAAGGCTCCGTCCGCCGGCGCTCATCAATCCACCGGTTGACGCTCTCCGGCACCGCGTGGCGGAAAAACTGCAGCTGCTCCCGGTCCAGAGGGGTCCGGGCCACCCAGGTTTCCTCCTCACTACCGCCAGTCTCCTCCAGCACCCGTCCCAGGTGGTACAGGGCTTCCAGGGCCTCATCCTCCGTCCCACAGTGGAACTTCGCGTACACGCAGGCCCCGGCCTTCTCCGGCTCCGGCAGCCGGGGCAGGCCCGCAAAGGCTGTGCTCTGCTCCTTCTCCCGGCGGAGGATGTCCAGTGCGCCCCGGTCAAAATATTCCAGGGCCGCCAGGAAGGCCACCTGCTCCCGGGCCTGCCGCACAAAAGCCACTGCCTGCTCCTCCCGGGCAAAAAAGCAGCTGACGCCCCAGATCACCGGCGGCAGCGGCAGCAGCTCCAGGGTCAGCTCCGTGATCACCCCCAGGGTGCCGTCCGATCCCACCAGAAAATCCACCGCGTCCATGTCATCCGCCGCATAGTAGCCGGAGGCGTTCTTGGTCGCCGGCATCCGGTAGGTGGGCAGAGGCACCTCCAGCCTCCTCCTGCCCAGGGTGGTCATCTGCAGCTGCCGTCCCCGGGCGGCAAACTGCCCCCGGGACAGGGCCAGCACATCCCCGTCTGTCAGCACCATCCGCAGCCCCCGGATATGGTTCCGGGCCGCCCCGTACCGGAAGCTCCGGGCCCCGGAGGCGTTGCAGGCCGCCATGCCGCCCAGGCTGGCGGAGGTCTCCGTGGGGTCTGTGGGGAAAAACTGCTCCGGAGCCCGGCAGAACCGGGTGTACACCTGCTGTTCCTCCTGGCTCCAGCCCTGGGTGGAAAAGCTCCGCTCCTCCAGCCCTTTCCACAGCTGGGAAAGGATCAGCCCCGGCTGCACCCGGAGGAGGAAACGGTCCCCCTCCTGCTCCATGCCCAGCACCCGGTTCATGCGGCTCAGATTCAAAATGTGGCCCCCCAGCGGCACCGCGGCCCCGGCCAGGCCCGTGCGGCTGCCCTGGATGGTCACCGGCAGCTTCTGTCTGCAGACCTCCCGCAGGATTTCCCGCACCTCCTCCTCGGTCTCCGGGAAGGAAATGCTCTGGGCCGTGCCGGTTTTCCGGGATTCATCCCGCAGATACTCGGCAAAATCCGGACCGAAATCCAAAATCTCCTTCACTGTCACCCCTCCTCCACACGCCCGCCGGCGGCCCGCAGCTCCTCCGCCAGCTCCGCAACCGTCTTCCGGAGCACCGGATGCCGCACCCAGGGGGCAATATCCTCCAGGGGATACAGCACAAAATCCCGGTTCTGCATATCCCGGTGGGGCACCGTCAGCTCCGGCAGGTCAATGACCGCATCGTCGTACAGAACAATATCCAAATCCAGCGTCCGAGGGCCCCAGTGGATCTTCCGCTCCCGGTGGGCCGCCTGCTCAATCTCATGGAGCCGGTCCAGCAGCCGCAGGGGGGAGAGCAGGGTCCGCAGACGCAGGCAGCCGTTGAGGAATTCCCCCTGGTCCGTGTAGCCGTAGGGGGCCGTATCCCGGAAGGCCGATACCTGCTCCACCCGGCAGCCCCGGGTCTCCTCCAGGGCCTGCACCGCCCCGTTCAGGTAAGCCTCCCGGTCCCCCAGGTTGGAGCCCAGGGCCACATAAGCCGTGTGCCAGCCCCGGGTAATCTCCACGGATACGGTCTCCAAGGGAAGGCCCACCGGGGCCCAGGGCTTTTTCACCTCCAGGTCCACCTGCTCCAGCCGGGGCACCGTCAGCAGCAGCTCCTCCGCCAGCTCCTCCGCCACCCGCTCCAGCAGCTGGAAGGTGTGGCCCGCCACAAAGGCCTGAATCTGCTGGCTCACCTCCCCATAGTGGATGGACTGGGTCAGGTCGTCTGTGCGGCCCGCCCCGGAGGTGTCCGTGTACAGGGTGGCGGAGACCACAAATTTCTGTCCCAGGGTGTTTTCCTCCGGGAACACGCCGTGGTGGGCAAAAATCTCCAGGTTTTTAATATGAATCCGATCCATAACCTTTCTCCTCTCACGCTTCCGTGTAAAATCCAATGGCCTGGGCCATCCGGATGGCCCGCAGGTTTTCCTTTACGTCGTGAACCCGGAAGAAGGAGCATCCCTGGATCAGGCCGATCACCGAGGTGGCAATGGTCCCCTCCACCCGCTGGTCCACCGGCAGGTCCAGGGTCAGGCCGATCACCGACTTCCGGGAGGTGGCCAGCAGCACTGGGCAGCCCAGGGAACGCAGCTGGCCCACCTGCCGGATCACCTCCAGGTTCTGCTCACGGGTCTTGCCGAAGCCGATCCCCGGATCCAGCAGAATCCGATCCCGGGGAATCCCCGCCCGGTCCGCCAGCTCCAGGGATTCCCGCAGGTCCGCCAGCAGCTCCGGCATCAGGTCCCGGTACTCTGGCTTCTCCCGGTTGTGCATCAGGCAGCAGGCCGCCCCGTGGGCGGCAATCACCTCCGCCATCCGAGAATCGTACTTGAGGCCCCAGATATCGTTGACCAGGTCCGCCCCGGCCGCCAGGGCCGCCTCCGCCACCGAGGCCTTGTAGGTGTCAATGGAAACCGGCACGTCCAGCCGCTCCTTCAGCGCCCGGATCACCGGCACCACCCGGTCGATCTCCTCCTCCTCCGAGATCTGCTGATGCCCCGGGCGGGTGGACTCTCCTCCCACGTCCAGGATGGCCGCCCCCTCCCGCACCATGGCTTCCCCATGGGCCAGGGCCGCGTCCAGCTGATTCCACTGCCCCCCATCGGAGAAGGAATCCGGCGTCACATTCAAAATCCCCATGATGTAGGCTCCATGGGTGGTATCAAACTCCTTGGTTCCAATTCGCATCTTTTTGTCCTCCCTGCACAGCCGCTTTTCCTGTGTGGCTGCGCTACCGTGTAATGGCGTGGTTCTTCTTTTCCTCGCTCCAATGGCACTCCGGCTCCGCCGGGCAGGCAAAGCAGCAGCGGGATTCCTTGTCCGCCCGGTACAGCAGGGCGCCCAGGCCCGGGTCCATGGCTGTGCCCTGCGGGATGCCGGCTCTCCCCGGTTCGCCCTCTTTCGACGGCGCCCCCGCGCCCCGGTGGCCGCTGATGGCCTCCAGGATTTCCTTTTGCTCCTGTTCGCTGTATCCGCAGTCCGGCAGAATCCGGGCCGCCAGCTCCCAGCTGGCCTGATCGTGGGGGATTCCCTCCCGGTACTCCCGGGCCCGCCCCAGGTCGTGGAGCAGGGCCGCGGCGTAGATCAGCTCCCGGTCCGGCCGCCGCCCTGCCTCCCACTCATACAGGCAGGCCAGACGGGCCACATCCAGGCAGTGATCCAGCCCATGACGGCAAAATTTCCGGTCCGCCTCCAGGGAGAGAAGCAGCCGGAAATTCTGCTGATACAGCGGATGATTCCAAATCCGGTTCACCCGTTCCATAAATTTTTCCTTTCCGGTAAAGGGCTTACACCCTTACCATGTCCAATACCATTTTCTGCAGCTCCCGGTCCTCCCGGAAAGCGCCCCGGATCACCGTGGTCATGGTCTTGCTGCCGGGCTTCTTGATGCCCCGCATGGTCATGCAGGTGTGCTCCGCTTCCACCACCACCATGACGCCCAGGGGATTCAGGTTCCGCTCCAGGGCATCCGCAATCTGGGTGGTCATCTTCTCCTGGATCTGGGCCCGGCGGGCGTACACGTCCACGGTGCGGGCCAGCTTGCTCAGGCCCACCACCCGGCCGTTGGGAATGTAGGCAATGTGCGCTTTTCCGTAGAAGGGCAGCAGGTGGTGCTCACACATGGAGTAGAAGGTGATGTCCTTCTCCAGCACCATCTCATTGTTGTCCACCGTAAACTGCTTGGACAGGTGCACGTCCGCATCCTCATCCATACCGCCGTACACTTCCTCACACATCCGGGCAATGCGGGACGGCGTCTCCACCAGCCCCTCCCGGTTCACATCCTCGCCGATCCCTTCCAGGTACAGCCGGATTGCCTGTTCAATTTTTTCTCTGTCTACCATGCTATCTCTGCCTCTTTTCTGCCTGTCCGGACGTTTACACCTGCCGCAGAAGAAACAATTCCCCGTCTTCAGAATAAATACGGGGAATTGCAAGGCAAACTGTATTAACCCCACGGATTGGGTCTCTTCTTCTCTGCAACGGGTGCGGATTCCATACCGTAAGACAGGCTTTTCGTTTCCATGGCAACTCCCCATCCATGGAACACTTAACGCATGAAATCCTATTTTGCAAACACATCTCGCCTTGATTGTGAAATTTATGCTTTTGTGCCCATAGTATAGCACGTTCCCCCAGGGGATGCAAGGGAAAACTGACCCCTTTTCCCTGTTTTTCCCCCAGAGGATTCCGGCGGACGCAAAAGTCACCTGCAGAGAGCGGCAAATTTATTTTTTGCTATCGGCGGAATGGTGCCGGATCAGTCCCCCCGCCTTGGAAAACTCCATGACCACAATGGGCACCAGAATCAGGATCAGCGCCTCCAGGTACAGCTCCGTGGGCAGCGCCACCAGCCCAAAGGCAATCCGCGCCGGGGTAAACAGCACCACCAGCACCAGAATCAGGGAAACCAGGCATGCCAGGTTCAGGTTCCGGTTGCTGAAGGGCCCGATCTTAAACAGGGAATGCTCCGACCGCATGTTATAGGACTGGACCAGCTGCACCAGCGCCAGCACCGTAAAGGCCATGGTCTGGCCGCCCGCCTCGCTGCCGATGGTCCGCTCCCCCAGCACAAAGGCAATGAGGGTCAGGGCCGCAAACATGACGCCCTGGATGAACACCTTCAGCCCCAGGCCATGGGCAAAAATCCCCTCATCCTTGGGCTTGGGCTTCTGGTCCATCACATCCGGCTCCACCGCCTCCATGCCCAAGGCAATGGCCGGCAGGCTGTCCGTCACCAGGTTGATCCACAAAAGCTGCATGGAGATCAGCGGCGTCTTCCGCCACAGCACCATGGCCAGGAACACCGTCAGCACCTCGCCGATGTTGGTCCCCAGCAGGTAGCCCACCACCTTGCGGATGTTGGCGTAGATGCCGCGGCCTTCCCGCACCGCATCCACGATGGTGGCAAAGTTGTCGTCCGTCAGGGTCATATCCGCCGCCCCCTTGGCCACGTCCGTACCAGTAATGCCCATGGCACAGCCAATGTCCGCCGCCTTCAGCGCCGGTGCGTCGTTGACGCCGTCCCCGGTCATGGACACCACCTGGCCCTTCCGCTGCCAGGCGCGCACAATCCGGATCTTGTTCTCCGGCGATACCCGGGCGTACACGGAAATGCGCTCCACCTCCCGGTCCAGCTGCTCATCCGTCATGGCGTCCAGCTGGGCCCCGGTGATGGCCTGGTCCCCTTCCTGCAGGATCCTCAGCTCCCGGGCGATGGCCGAGGCCGTCACCACATGGTCCCCGGTGATCATCACCGGCTTGATGCCCGCCCGGCGGCACACCGTCACCGCGTCCTTCACCTCCGGCCGCGGCGGGTCGATCATCCCCACCAGGCCCAGGAAAGTCAGGCCGTTCTCCAGGGCCTCCGGCGTGGCCTCCTCCGGCACCGCCTCAATCTCCTTATAGCCCACTGCCAGCACCCGCAGGGCATCGGCGCTCATGGCGTCGTTGACCTGCCGGGCCCGCTCCACGTCCCCGGACACACAGCGGTCCGCCATCACGTCAAAGGCACCTTTGACAATCACCAGGTTCTTCCCGTCCACCCGGTTCACCGTGGTCATCAGCTTCCGGTCCGAGTCAAAGGGGATCTCCGCCAGCCGCGGGTACTCCTTCTTCAGCGCTTCCTGCTCCATGCCGTTTTTGTGGGCCGCCACCACAATGGAGGTCTCCGTGGGATCCCCCAGGTGCTGCTCTTTCCCGTCCGGGCCAAAAGTCACCGTGCCGTCACAGCACAGGGTGCCGTACCGCAGCAGCTGCCGGATGCTCTCGCTGTTTTCCGGCCCAATGGCCTCCGGTTCCTCCATCCCCTCGGTCCAGGCCTTCACCAGGGTCATCCGGTTCTGGGTCAGGGTGCCGGTCTTATCCGAACAGATCACCGAGGCGCTTCCCAGGGTCTCCACCGCCGGCAGCCGCCGCACCAGGGCGTTCCGCTTGGCCATCCGCTGCACGCCGATGGCCAGCACAATGGTCACAATGGCCGGCAGCCCTTCCGGGATGGCTGACACCGCAAGGGATACCGCCGTCATGAAGATCTCCAGCACCTCCATGCCGCTGAGGATGCCCACCACAAAGATGATGGCGCAGGCGCCCAGGGCCAGGAAGCCCAGGAATTTCCCCAGCTGGGCCAGCTTCTGCTGCAGCGGCGTCTGGCCATCGTCCGCCCCCTCCAGCAGCCCGGCAATCTTGCCCATCTCCGTGTCCATGCCGGTTCCAGTGACCACCGCCGTGGCGGTTCCATAGGTGACGCTGCACCCGGAAAACACCATGTTGGTCCGGTCCCCCAAGGGCGCCTTCTCCTCCACCACCTCCTCCGCGCTCTTCTCCGAGGGCACCGACTCACCGGTCAGGGCCGACTCCTCGCTCTTGAGGCTGGCGCTCTTCAGCAGCCGGGCGTCCGCCGGCACAAAGTCCCCCGGCACCAGCTGGGAAGCGTCAATCTGACGCTCCTCCCCGTCCCGGATCACCCGGGCATGGGGGGCAGACATGTTTTTCAGGGCGTCCAGAGCCTTCTCCGCCTTGCTCTCCTGCACCACGCCCATGACGGCGTTGAGGATGACGATCAGCAGAATCAGCCCCGGCTCAAAGAACTCCATGGGATCCCCCTCGGTGCAGGCGATCACAAAGGAGATGGCCGCCGCTATGAGCAGGATCACAATCATAACATCCTTAAACTGCTCCAGGAACCGCTGGAAATTGGTCTTTTTCTTTTTCTCCCGGAGCTGGTTGGGCCCGTACTGGGCCAGGCGTTCTTCGGCCTGCTTTCCGGTCAGGCCTGTGCTGGGATTGGTCTGGAGCTTCTGAAGAAGTTCCTCCCGTGATTGGTCATGCGCTACCATGGTGTCTCCTCCTCTCGTTTACGGAATCATATGTATAAACAGGCCGCTGCGCAGTTTCGGCTCAAACCAGGTGGACTTGGGCGGCATAATCTTTCCGCTGTCCGCAATGTCCATCAGATCCTCCAAGGTGGTGGGGTACATAGCAAAGGCCGCCGCCATGCCGCCGTCCACCAGGCGCACCAGCTCCTCCAGGCCGCGGATTCCTCCCACAAACTCCATCCGCTTGTCCGTCCGGGGATCCCCCATGCCCAGCACCGGCGCCAGCAGGTTGTCCTGCAGGATGGAGACATCCAGCCGCTCCACCGGGTCATCCTCCCGGAAGGTGCCGGGCTTGGCCTGGAGCCGGTACCATTTTCCGCCCAGGTACAGGTGGATGGTGTGCTTCTCCGACGGCTTTTCCATGCCTGCCAGCGGCGTCACCGTAAAGCGCTCCCCGGTTTTTTCCAGGAATTCCACCTCCGAGAGTCCGCCCAAATCCGACACAACCCGGTTGTAATCCCATATCGAGAGCTGGTCGCTGGGGAACAGCACCGCCAGGAAGAAGTTGAATTCTTCCTCCCCGCTGTAGGAACCGCGGTTTTCCCGGCGCATCTGCCCCACCTTCACCGCGGAGGCCGCCCGATGGTGCCCGTCCGCTATGTAAAAATCCGGAATCTCTCGGAACGCCTGCTCCAGCCCTCTCATGGTTTCCGGGTCATCCACCACCCACACCGTGTGCCGGATGCCATCCTCCGCGGTAAAATCGTACACCGGCGCATGCGCCCGGGTCCAGGCCTCCACGGTCTGATTGACCCAGGCATGGGGGCGGCAGGTGAGGAAGATGGGACCGGTATGGGCGCTGCAGACATCCACATGGCGGATCCGGTCCTCCTCCTTCTCCGCCCGGGTCAGCTCATGCTTTTTGATGTGGTTTTCCAGGTAATCGTCTATGGAGGCGCAGCCCACTACTCCCGTCTGGGCATGGCCGTCCATCACCTGGCGGTAAAGATAATAGCAGGGGGCCTCGTCCTGGAACAGGATGCCCTCCCGCTGCATCTTCTGAAGGTTCTCCTCCGCCTTCCGGTACACCTGGGGATCATAAGGGTCCACCGAGGGATCCAGATCCACCTCTGCCCGGTCCACGTGCAGAAAAGAATAGGGATTGCCCTCCACCATCCGGCGGGCCTCCTGGCTATTCATCACATCATAGGGCAGGGCCGCCACCCGCTCTGCCAACTCCGGCACCGGGCGCACCGCCGCAAAAGGTCTTAACACAGCCAAAAACTACCACTCTCCTTCTTTTTCTCTTGTTTTTTAATTCTTTTTCCGAAAATATACAGTCCGCCTCCATCATAGCACAGGTATTTTGCAGATGGCAAATCTTTTTTGAAAATTTTAGCAAACCTTAGCGGGGGCCAGGCGGATCTCTGCCATGGCCGCACCAACCCAAAAAGCTGCTGCGCTGACCCAAAAGGAACCGGTCATCGGCGCAGCAGCTTTTTCTCTGCTTTTTAAGGCTATTTTCGGCGATTTACTTTTTCACCAGCTTCTCCACCACTTCCCGGAGGGTCTCCACGCCGCCCACATTGCCCGGGAAGATCACATAGGGCATTCCCGGGAACTTGCTTTCTTCCCCGGTCATCCACACGGGGATTCCCGGCGCAATCTGGCCCATAACACGGGCTTTCCGGACGCCCAGGGCCTTGGTGCCCACGTCACTGGAGGTGATGCCCCCCTTGGCCACAATAAAGGCCGGTTTCTCCGTCAGCCGGGCAATGACGCTGGTCACCGCCGCGGAAATCTGCACGGAAGCTTCCAGCATCTGTTCCCGGTCCGCCGTATCCAGCTGCACCAGCTCCCGGCTGGTGTACACCACCGCCGTCTGTCCCTGGCGGATACACTCCTCCGCCTGCCGGGTGGCCTGCTGGGCCTCTTTCTCCAGGCCGCCGGGTTCCAGCACCCGCTGGGCGTTAAAGGGAATCCAGCGCATGGCGCAGGCCGACTCCTTCAGGGCCTCCAGCTGCTGGGTAGTCTTTTTTACATGGGAGCCCACCAGCACAATGCCGCCGTTGGTCTCCCGGTCATCCACCAGCTCCGAATGGGTCAGCAGCGGTTTGTCCGTCACCCCGCCCAGGGCCTTGGGGATGGCCGCCGCGCTGCGGAACAGGAACTCTTTGCCAGCCTTCAGCACCCGGAAAAAGGCTGCCAGGAACACCTGGATATCCGCCTGGTCCGCCGCGTTTACAATCACCTTGCCAAAGTCCTTTACACCGGACAGCTTGGCTGCAATTCCCTCCACATCCAGGGCCCGCAGCTCTTCGATGGAGATGGAGACCGCCTGGTCCGCCGGATAGCGGCCGCCGGTTTTCTCCTCACACCACTGGGTCAGATCCGAGGACCGGTAACCGAAGGTGGCATCCTTGGCAAACTCTGTTTCCCCGGCGGGAATCAGAATCTCCCCATCCTGCACATAGTGGATGTTGCCCACCGTGTACCGCCCCCCCTCCAGGAAGAAGGGGCAGAGGATCTCCCCGTCATAGTGGAGGCCGAAATCCGCCTCCAGCACCTGCCGCAGGGTCTCCGTCTCCAGGGGATAATGGCCCCGGAGGGTGGAGTCGCTGCGGCTCACCAGCACAAAGGGCTTGCCGGTCTTCCGGGAAACCTTGCCGATGGCCTCCGCCATCTCCCGGTGGGCCTGCCGGGTCTGCTCCGCCGTAAAGCTCCGGGAGTTGGTAAGGATAAAGAACAGCGGCTCTTCCTCGTCAAATCCCTGGCGCACCAGCTCCTCTGTCCAGCCGGTATACACCGATATATCGTGGACGGTCTGCACGCCGGTGGGGTCATCATCCAGCACCACCATCTTCCGGCTGACCCCCTCCCGCTCCCGGGCCAGCAGCGCCGCCGCCTTTTCCGGATCCGCCGGGGGCAGGGCCCCCAGCACCTCCTGCATGTTTCTTGCTTTGCTCTCCATGAATTCCGTCTCCTCTCTAAGGAATACCCTGCAAACTTTCATGTCCGCTGACGCGGACACCGCTAGCCATGAAAGCCCTCAGATTGCTCCGGTTTCTTGACCACCACGTCCGCCAGCTGCTCAAAATACTGGACAATGCCGCTGTGATCGTCGTTCATGTGGCCGCCCACCTTCAGCGCCTGCATGACCTCAAACAGCTGGCTGGTAAAGGGCATGGGCACATCCAGCTCATGGGCCGCGGCCAGCACGTTCTTGACATCCTTGTGGTTGATGGAGATTTTTCCGCCGGGCTTAAAATTCCGGGCAATCATCATGGGCGCCTTGGTGTCCAGCACGGTGCTGCCCGCCAGGCCGCCCCGGATGGCCTCATACACCTTCTCCGGATCCACGCCACCCTTCACCGCCAGGACCAGGGCCTCGGAAACCGCAGTGATGGTCAGGTTTACAATCACCTGGTTGGCCAGCTTGGTCATGGAGCCGCTGCCGGCTGCGCCCATCCACAGCGCCGTGGAGCCCATCTGCTCCAGATAAGGCTTCACCTTCTGGAAGTCCCCCTCCCGGCCGCCGGCCATAAAGGCCAGGGTTCCGGCAATGGCCCCGGTCTCCCCGCCGCTCATGGGGCAGTCCACAAAGCCCACTCCTTTCTGCTGCAGCTTCTCCCAGCAGGTCTTGGATTCCACCGGCGTCACGGAGCTGCAGTCACAGATCACCGTTCCCGGTGCCGCCGCCTCCGCCACGCCGTTCTCCCCGAACAGCACCTGCTGTACAATGGGGCCGCTGGGCAGGCTCAGAAAGATCACCGAGCAGGATGCGCCGATTTCCTGTTGGGTGGAAGCTTCGGCCCCCTCGGCAACCAGCGCCTCCACCGCCGCCGGCACCACATCCGCCACCTTCACCGTATTCCCCGCCTTCAGCAGGTTCTTTACCATGGGCTTTCCCATGATTCCCAGACCAATAAATCCGATCATCTCACGTTTCCTCCTCTGCTTGCCGCACATTTTTTCTATACCGGTATACCGGTATACAACTGTTGCCTTTATCCTACCGCTGCTCTCCCGTTTTGTCAATCCCCTTTCCGGCAGATCAAGCCCTTTCCGATGAACGGGCGGCACCCCGCTGCCGCCAAACAGGAGGTTGACGCGGAGGAAAATTTGTAGTATTTTGAGGGAAAGCCCCGGACTGCCCGGTGTGTTTCCGCATCCGGCGTCCCCCCAGGAAAGGAGTCCCATGCGGCAGCGTGAATTCAAGGTGCTTCAGCAGGAAGCGTACCAGTACATCAAGGACCGGATTCTGTCCGGCCAGCTCGGCTACAATCAGATTTACTCCGAATCCCAGATTGCCCGGGAGGTGGGCATCTCCCGCACCCCGGTCCGGGACGCGGTGCATTTGCTCTACCAGGAAGGCTACCTGGACATTATCCCCAACAAAGGCTTTGCCCTGCACCGGATGAACGAACAGGACGTGCTGGAGACCTACGAGGTCCGCTCCGCCATTGAGGGCTACTGCTGCCGGAAACTGGCGGAGAAGAAGGACACGGAGGCGGCGGAACACCTGGCCGCCGGCCTGGAGGAATCCCTCCGGCGCCAGCAGGAAATTTTTGCCGGTGGCGGCGACCCGGAAGCCTTCTCCCAGGAGGACCGGAACTTCCACTGGCTGCTGGTCCAATCCAGTGAAAACGCTGCCTTCCAGGAGTTTTTCAGCCAGTATATGTACAAGCTGCAGCGGCTGGCCGCCCTCTCCCTCCAGAAGCCCCACCGGATGGAAGAGACCCTGGCGGAACACCGGAAAATCTATCAGGCCATCCGGGAGGGGGATCCCCAGGCGGCCTACAGCGCCGTTCTGGACCACATGCAGGCGCCCCTCCATATCAATCTGGAAAATGTGTATGCCGGCCTTCCGTGAGGCCGGCATACACATTTTATACAGCCGCATCCCCGGTAACCTCTTGGTAGGGCTTCCGTCCGGTTGCATTTTCAGATTTTTCACTCCCCCAGCTTCTCCCGCAGCATACGGATCTCCTCCCGGTGCCCGGCGTCATCCAGCGGGGTCTCCAGGAAAAAGGGCAGGTCCCGCAGGGCCGGGTGGCGCAGCACCGCCAGCAGCGGCTCCAGGCCAATCTGGCCGCCGCCGATGACCGCATGGCGGTCCTTCCGGGAACCAAAGGGCATCAGGCTGTCGTTTAAATGGACGGCCCGCAGCAGCGGCAGCCCCAGCACCCGGTCAAACTCCTCCAGCACCCCGTCCAGGTCCCGGACAATGTCGTACCCGGCGGCAAACACATGGCAGGTGTCCAGACAGATGCCGATTTTCTCCGGGTGCTCCGTCTGCTCCCGGATCTCCCGCAGCTGCTCAAACCGGTAGCCAATCTCTGTGCCCTTGCCGGACATGGTCTCCAGCAGCACCTGGATATTCTCCGCACCGGTGATGGCCTGGTTCAGCCCCGCCGCAATATTCCGGATGCCCGCCTCCTCCCCAATGCCGGTGTGGCTGCCGGGGTGGAACACCAGCAGCTCCATGCCCAGCTGGTCCATCCGGGCCACATCCTCCCGGATCACCGTGCAGGCAAACTCGTACACCCGCTCCTGGTTGCTGGCCAGGTTCAGGGTGTAAGGGGCATGGGCCAGCAACGGGCCAAAGCCCTGCTCCCGGCGGATCCGCTGAAAGGCCTCCACCTCCCGGGGCTCCGGCACCTTAAAGTTGGATCCCCGGGGGTTGCGGCTGAAAATCTGCATGGTGTTGGCCTCCATGGCCACCACATTCTCCGCCGTCCGGGCCAGCCCCTTGGCAATGGACATGTGGGCTCCTATGGTAAGCATACGCTCCTCCTCTCAAACCACCTGCTGCTCATTGATCAGCAGACGGAACTGCAGGCCCAGGGCCTCCGCCGCTTTCCGGCAGAGAATCATCCGCCCCAGGAAAATCTCAAAATAGTCCATCACCGAGCCATAGCGGGTATCTACACTCAGCTTCAGCTTGATCAGGGTCTTCTCCTCGTTGATCTTTACCGTGGACTGCTTCACCGAATAGTTGACCCGGTCATGGATGTCAAAGGTGGTCTTGTCCTTGTTCCGCACCCGGCTGCGGCGCACGTCCGTCTTGTCCCCCAGGATCAGGGCCGCCGCAATGGGGTTTACCGCCTGGGCCGTCCCCTCGTCATGGTTGCCGATAGCCGTGACAATGGCCGCGATCTCCGCCGGCTCCATGCCCAGGTTGTCCAGAATCCGGAAAGCCATCACCGCCCCGCTCTGGGCGTGGTCAATGCGATTCACCAGGTTGCCGATGTCATGGAGGAAGCCGGCAATCTGGGCCAGCTCCTGGTCCCGCTCCGGGTATCCCATGGTCTGCAGGATATACCGGGCTGTCTCCGCCACCCGGGTCACGTGGGCAAAGCTGTGCTCCGTGTAGCCCAGGGCAATCAGCGACTCATCCGCCTTGGAAATATAGGTGCGGATGGCTTCGTTTTTCTGAATATCTGAGTAGGTAATCATGCTTGCTTACTCCTCCTGCGCAAAATTCTATCTTTTCTGGCATTCTACCACATCCATGTAAAAACTGTGTGAGGAACTGGCCTCAGCCCCGTTTTTCCGCCCCGCGGAGCGCCGTCACAGGATCCGCTTTTTCCACCCGTACAGGGCCCCGGCCAGCAGATCCAGCTCTTCCGTGGCAATGCAGGTTTTCATCCGGCCTTCCCGCACCCACTGCCGGCACTGCTCCAGCTCCATCCAGCGCACCGACTCCACTTCCTCCCGCTGCAGCGTCAGCTGCTCCGGCTCCAGGTCCTTCCACAGGAAGTAGACCTGGCTCACCTGGTTGTCCACAAAGGGGGCGTTGTGGAACCAGGCCTCCTGGTACACCCACCGCCGGCCGCAGTAGTGGAGCTCCCGGGGAGCCGCCTCCACCCCCAGCTCCTCCCGCAGCTCCCGGACTGCCGAATCCAGATAGCCGGCTCCGGCAGGGACGTGGCCGGCGCTGGAGATGTCATAGCAGCCCGGGTAGGCGTCCTTCTCCGCGCTCCGCTTCTGCAGCAGCACCTCCAGCTGCTCCCCTCTCCGGCGGACCAGCCACACATGGGCCGTGCGGTGGCGGATGCCCCGGCTGTGGGCTTCCTTCCGGGTGACCGTCCGACCGGTGGGGAAGCCATTTCCATCCACCACATCCAACAGCTCCCCGTCCTCCGTGTAGGACAGCGGCTCCGGATTTTCCACGGCAGGCAGCGGGGCCGGCGGCTCCGGATTTTCTGCCCCGGTCGGCTGCTTCGCCGCCTCCACACCGGGGGCTGCCGATGCGTCTCCGGCCCCCGTGCTCCGGTCCCTCCGCCGCCGGTCATGGGCTTCCTGCTGGTAGTAGGCCCGCTTGGCCGCATACATTTTCTGCTCCGCCGCCTTGACCAGCGCCTCCGGACTGCCGGCGGCAAACAGCTCTTGTCCCTGCCAAAAATAATCCTGCAGAGCCTTCCGAATCCTGCCCGCCGCCGGCCCTGCCATGGGATCCCCGGCGGCGCTCCAGCAGAAAACCCCCTGGGCTTCCGGCAGCGCCAGCGCCCAGAAGCCAGCCCCCTCCGCCCGGTTCATGCGGGCAATTTTTTCCAGGGCCAGCCGCATATTTTCCTGCTGTTCATGGGCGTTGAACAGCAGCTTCTCCACATCGTAAATCTCATTGAGGTTGTCCAGCTGCCGCTGTTTTTCGCTGGTTGCCCGCCGCACAAAGCGGATCATCCACAAAAAGTACAGCAGGAAGCACACCGCCTCCACCACCAGGAAGCCGTTGAGAATATTCCGGATCCCATTGGCACTGGCAAAAACCACATCCTCCGGCACGGACAAGGCAATCCGCCACTGGTTGACCGCTATGGGCTCATAATAGAAATACAACCGCTCCCCGGTGGTCTCGGACAGGAAAACCACGTACCCTTCCTTTCCGTCAATGAGCCCCTGCTTCAGCTGCTCATGGTCATATCCCGGCTCCATCTTCCGCTCTCCCAGCGCCCAGATATTGCCTCCCGGCTCGTTGTGCCAGGCGTCCACCAGGAAATCCCCGGTCTGGCCCTCTATGAGATACAGCGCTGCCTGGCCGTCGTAGGGCTCCGCTGCCAGCGCCTCCGGCAGCGTCCCCAGTTCCACCACGCCGTACAGCATGGCTACCGTCTCCCCGTCCCGGATCACCGGCACAAAATTCCGCACCACATAGCCGCCATCCTCCTGCCAGTCGGTTTCCCGGTCACTGATATGGGCTCCCTTAACCGCCTCCTCCGCAAAGGAGAGAAGCCCCCGGACATCCACCCGCTCTCCGCCCGGGGCGATCACGGTGTCATCCGGCAGCAAAATCTCCGCCCGGGACATGGTTCCCACTGGAAAGAAGGAGTCCAGCAGCTGCCACAGCTCCGGTGACTCCCAGTCCTCCCAACCTGCCACAAACGAAGCCAGCTGCTCCTGTTCGCTGTTCTTCCTGGTCTCAATCTCCTTTGCCAGCGAGCTGGCCTCCTGGTGCAGCCGCTCAAAACTCCTCTCCTCCTCCATCCGGTTGATCTCCCCGGTAATCACAAAAGAGGCCGCAATCATCAGCACAATCAACAGCAGCGTTGCCAGCAGGGAACGCCGCCAGGATATCCGGCTTTTCATTCGTCCGCTCCTTCCTTTCTCCCCCATTGTACCACAACTCGTTTCCCATTACGACAACAGATTCCGACGATTTTCCCGGTGCTTGATTTCTGTCTCAGATATGCTAGAATGGAAGAAAAATGCCAGAATCCGGTATAGAACCTGGTTCAGCGGATTTCCGGCAAGAAGGAGGGAACACTTTGATTTACTGTGCCAGCCAGCTGATTGTGGGAGACGGCCAAACCGTCCTCCCGGAAGGCGCTCTGTGTGTGGGGGAGGACGGAAGCATTCGGGCAGTGGGAACCCGGACAGAGCTCACCGCCCGCTTCCCGGAGGAGCCGGTGACGGATTTTCCGAACGCCACCCTTCTGCCCGGGCTTTTTGACATGCACGTCCACTTTGGCTACTATTACAGCCAGCCGGACCAGGAAAACTTTGATGATTTCATGATCGCCTACTACGCCGCCGAGCAGGCCAAACAGGCCATCCGGCTGGGGATTACCACGGTGCGGGATGTTTCCTCCCCCCACAACCTGTGCAACCGGCTACGCCAGGCCGGGGAAAAGGGATGGCTGACGGTGCCCCGGATCTTCCACACGGACACCGGCATCTGCATGACCGGCGGCCATGGCCA